>JASFIK010000007.1:0-19829 GCA_050122705.1 Candidatus Omnitrophota bacterium
TATTCACAGTTAACTACCCTGAATAACCAGATTTCCAGAGTGCAGTTGGATTATCAAAAGGCAAAGTCATTGATTGCCAATAGGCAGGAGATTGAAAAGACTGCCCAGGAATATAAGAGTTTTCTCCAAACAAAATCTTCTGGGGGTGATGACTCGCTATCACAAATTTTAAGCCTGCTGGAGGCATTAGCGCGCAAGAACGATATTGCTCTGTCTGATATAAAACCATCGCAGTCTGTAAAGCAGACCCAGAGTTATCTTGTTTATACTGTAGATTTAGGCCTCAATGGTAACCCAGAGCAGGTGATGCGTTTTGTTGCTGACCTGCAGGAGGCAGAGTTTCTCTTTGAGGTAGAGAGGGCAAACCTTACCCCGATTGAAGACGCATTACAGTTGAAGATGAAATTATCCACCGCAGTTTTTAAGTAATGAGATGAAAAAATTTAAAAGTATCAGCAGCGAAAGATTGGGTCAGATTTTACTTAAGGAAGGGGTGATTACTGAAGAGGATTTGGCAAAAGCCCTCAAGATTCAGACCGAGCAGGGTGGGTTGTTGGGTGAGATTCTGCTTGAATCAGGCTTAATCCTTCCCCGCGATATTGAAAGAGTCCTTTTTTTACAATACGGCGAAGGTTTTCCTTTTATTCTTTTACCCGAAGGCAGGTTTATTGATTTAGATATAATCAGATTAGTCCCCCGCTATATTGCTGAGAGATACTGCCTGATTCCTTTTAGCCGCTATCAGAATATACTTACTGTGGTTGTCTCAAACCCCTTAAACAAGGATGAGGATATATTTGCTTTATTAAAAGAGATAACCGGATTAGAAATCCAGTTTTTTATCGGTCTCAGTTCCCAGATAAAAAGGGCAATCAAGGAGTATTATGATTTAGTAGAGGGAAAGGAGAAATGATGACTAGAAAACAAAACGCACAGCGCATAGCGCGTAGCGCATTTACGCTGATTGAATTGATGTTGGTAGTAATTATTATCGGGATTTTAGCGGCAATGGTAGTGCCGCGCCTGGGTGGGCGTTCAGAGGAGGCGCGCATTGCCGCTGCAAGAACAGATATCGAGGCCAATCTGTCGCTGGCTATAGACTTATACGAGATGGATAATGGTGTATATCCTAAAACGCTGGAAAATTTGCTAACTAAATCCAGTGAGGCGATGAACTGGAAAGGCCCATATATTAAGAAGAAGCCCCTTGACCCTTGGGGCCGGGAATATGTGTATCAGTCTCCGGGGGTGCATAATCCTACCAGTTATGACCTTTATTCGCAAGGCCGTGATGGCCAGTCAGGAACTGCTGATGATGTTACGAATTGGTAAGAGGAATGGGTTTACTATGATTGAGCTGATGGTGGCGGTGGTTGTTCTAACCATTGGCTTGGTGCTTATTCTACAGGGCTTAAGCTCAGGGATGTTTGTTTTAAGCAGGGCGCAGCGCCAATATCTTGCTACCCGAATTGCCGCGCAGAAGTTAGCTGACTTAGAGGAAAAATCAATAATCTCAGATGGATTGGATTCTGACACAATTAATGAATTAGTGACACTACAGAATAAGCAGTTTTCGGTTAAGGTAGAAGTAAGTCCCTGTGTGATAGATAATCAAAAATTCCCCCAGATTGTCCTGCCGGGCAGCGAATCAGAAGGCTTACCCCCAATCCAAAACATTCTACAGCAGGCAGACGTACAGGTACTTTGGCAAGAGAGGTCAGTTCCCCAGGAATTAAGTTTAACCACCTATTTTGATAAAAGAAAATCAGAATAATTATAGTATGAAGAAGGGATTTACCTTTATTGAGATTATTGTGGTTTCCGCTATATTTTCTATACTTTTGTTGGCTACCTATGGTGTATTTCATTCCGGGTCAATGGTTATCCGTCGTAGCAAAGATATACCCACCCAGGAGAGAAAAATAATACTTGCTTTAGAAAGATTAGCCCAAGATTTGCGCGCCATCTGCCCAAGCGTTGATTTTGGGGTTGAGGAGTGGCAGTTTAAGGGAAGTGCTCGCCAATTATCTTTCGTAGGGTTTTGTAATCAGGGGCTTTGCTTTTATGATTATGAGTTTATACCCACAAGCGGTAAACTTAGCTTAACCCAATATAAGGTAGATAGGGAAGATGAGCAATTAGAAAAAATAAAGCTGAGGGAATTAATTGAAGAGTTAGGAGATTTTAATTTTGAATTTATGGGGTATGACCGCCAGCTGAAGAGTTATTTTTGGGATGAGGAATGGGAGGATGAGCGGAATTTGCCCGTCGCAGTAAAGGCGCAATTAATCTATGATGAGCAAACATACACCAAGAAAATATTTCTTTTATATTAGAAAAAAGCAAGCCAGTGTGGTGGTAATCTGTATCTGGCTTTTAATTACCCTTTCTGTCCTGGCAGTGGCAATCGGAAAGATTGCCTATTCTCAGATTAATTTCTCCCGCTTTTATATTGATCAGGAACAGTCTTATTATTTAGCCAAGGCAGCAGTCAAGGAGGCGATGATAGAGCGCGGGGGAGATACAACCTCGGGTTATGATACATTGTATGAATTGCGTACTCCCCGCTTAATTACCTTTGGGGGCAATAGCGTTGAATATATTTTAATTGATGAAGAGAGTAAAATAAATATAAACTTTGCAGGCAGTGATATCCTCGCCAGATTACTGGATTCTAATTTTACTGCTGATGAGATAATTGATTATCGCCAGAATGCTGCCTTTTCTACAATTGACGAACTGCTCCAGGTAGGCGGAATTGACGATGAGCTTTTTGCCGAGATAAGGGACTTGGTTACCGCCAACAGTAATAAATACATAAACATCAATACTGCGCCTGAGGGGGTTTTATTGGCACTCGGCTGCACTCAGGATTCCTGCGATAAGATTCTGGAGTACCGCCGTGGCGATGATGACCTGGAGGCAACCGAGGATGATAATGTATTTGATTCGCTGACAACAATTACCGAGGTTTTTCAAGATTTAAGTATAGATTGCCAGCATGCGGGTCTATTAATGACCAAATCAGCTAATTACACAGTGCGGGCGCAGCCAAAGATTGGCGCAAGAGCCGCTGGGGCAATTGAAACAGTCTTCTCAAGCTCCCTAATTAAATCCTGGCGCACTGCTTCTTCCCAACAGGATTAATTATCGCTCTTAACTCCTTGTTCCGTTATATTAAGTTGAGACAAAGATTTATGCGTCGCAGTCGCAGGTTTTCTGTTGACTTAAATTGTATTTTAGGTAGAATAGGAACAAATTCCCCCGTAGCTCAGCTGGTAGAGCAGATGGCTGTTAACCATCGTGTCCGAGGTTCGAGTCCTCGCGGGGGAGTAGATCTTCCAGATGAAGCTAAAATCCCTAATCTTAATATTATTTCTTCTGTTTCCGGCTACTGCTTTTGCTCAGTTTGATGAGCCGCTTGAGCTCATCCTGTTTGTTTCCCAGCATTGTAAGCCTTGTCAAGAGTTCAAGGAGAGGATTCTTCCCCAGATTAAAGAAAAATATCGAGATAAGATAAGGATAAACGAATTAGACTTTGATCAGCCACAGAATGTGGTAAGGCTCCTGGATTTGCAGGATAAATATAATTGGCACCCCGAGGAAAATAAAACCCCCACCGTATTTATTGATGGAAAATTTCTGGTGGGTACGGAAGATTTAGAAAGATATTTGGCAATATATATAGATACTGCGTTAAGTGAACGTGGCTCAAGACCAATACCTAAGACTGATTCACCAACCTCGGATTTGGTTTCGCGGTTTAAGTTAATCCGGCCATTAGGAGTAATCTCCGCCGGCTTAATTGACGGGATTAACCCCTGTGCCTTTACTGTGATTATCTTCTTTATCTCTTTTTTGACTCTACAGGGTTATGGCAGGCGAAAGATTCTTACTATTGGCCTGTCTTTTATTCTGGCGGTATTTATTACCTATGTTTTAATCGGGGTAGGGCTATTTAATTTTCTCTATAAGTTAAAGACCTATTGGATTATAGTTAAGATTATTTATACAGCGGGGGCGATTTTATGCTTTAGCCTGGCGGGATTTGCCTTTTATGATTTTGTAAAATTCCGCAAAACCGGTCAAACCCAAGGCTTGACTTTACAATTACCAGAGGGGCTTAAGCAGAGGATACATTGGATAATCGGACTGCACTATCGCCAAAGGGACCCCAGACAAGAGATGGATACAAAGAGCTCAACTTTGCGGTTAATCCTGAGTGCATTTTTGGTGGGTTTCCTTGTATCCCTGTTTGAGGCAGTGTGTACTGGTCAGGTGTATCTTCCCACAATTGTGTTTGTGCTGAAGTCCACGCAACTTAAGCTAAGAGCCCTGTCTTATCTGTTGCTTTATAATTTGATGTTTGTTATTCCTTTGTGGATAATTATGCTATTTGCTTTATGGGGGGTGAGTTCACAGCAGTTTGCCAAGCTTGTCCAGAAACACATGGGGACAATTAAAATCTTGATGGTGGTTTTATTCTTAGGTTTGGGGGTTTTCTTAATCTGGCAATGAGGCTCTGTATAAGAATTACAATCTTATTTCTTCTGGTTTTTTTAATAACCTCGGGGTGCGGATTTGGCTCTTCCGGTAATGAGGCATCAAATGTAGAATTAGATGATGAGCAGGGTGTTTATTTCTGGGATTTTGGAAAGGTTGCCCAAGGCGATGTTCTTGAGCACACCTTTATATTGGTGAATGATTCCTTAACTACCCTGCGGATTAAAAACATTCATACCTCTTGCGGTTGCACGACTTCTCAGGTTGATCGGAAGGAAATTCCTCCTGGGGAAAGCGTGGAGATTAAGGTTAAATTTAATACCCAAGGCTATTCTGGCATAAAAAAACAATACGTCCATATTCTCACCGACCGACAGAATAACCCCTTCATCGAACTAACCCTTAAGGCAGATATTCAAAAATAAGTTCGTCTCTGATAATCATTGTCTGTACCCTATCTTTGCAATATTCAAGATATGTATTTCTTTGCATGTCAAAGGTATAAGGTTGACAGAGGTTCGATTCTTTTATATAATAAACTGCTATGGAGTTAAATGAGATTATTACCCAGAGGATAGCCAAGCTAAATGCCCTGAGAAACAGCCGGATTGAGCCTTATGCTGCGGTAAGTGCTACAGGCATGCTGATTTCTGAGATTTTGCATAATTTCGCAGAGGGCAGGTCAGTCAAGATAAGGGGCAGAGTCATGGCTAAGCGCCAGCACGGCAAGGCAATTTTTTGCGATTTAAAGGACGCAACCGGCAAGATTCAGCTATATTTTAAAGAAGACATTCTGGGCGGAGAGCAATTCAGGTTACTGGAGAATATTGAGGTAGCGGATTTTATCAGTGTAAAAGGGGATACCTTTACTACCCGTACGGGCGAATCGAGCATCAAGGTTTTGGAATATCGCCTGCTCTGTAAAGCAATCAGGCCACTTCCTGAAAAATGGCATGGCTTAAAAGACGTAGAATTACGCTACCGCCAGCGCTACTTAGATCTGATTACTAATGAACAGGTGGTTTTGGTGTTTCGCAGGCGTAGCCAGATAATCAAATTAATCCGCGATTTTTTTGATGCGCGGGGATATTTGGAGGTAGAAACCCCGATGATGCAGCTTATCCCTGGCGGAGCCAGAGGTCGGCCATTTAAGACCAAACACAATGAATATAATTTAGAACTCTATCTTCGTATTGCTCCTGAATTGTTCCTGAAGAGGCTTCTGGTTGGCGGACTGGAGAGGGTTTATGAGATAAACCGCAACTTTCGTAATGAGGGAATATCTACGCGACACAATCCTGAGTTTACTATGCTTGAGGCTTATACTGCTTATGCTGACTATCGGGATGTGATGAGATTAACTGAGGAGCTATTTCGCTTTTTAGCTAAGAATCTCTTTGGTAAGGAGGAGATTGTTTATCAAGGCAAAAGAATTGACCTGACTAATTTCCAGGAGGTTTCTTTTGCAGAAGTAATGAAGAAAATGTATGATATTAATCCTGAGGATAAATTAGAGATTTGGATTAAGAAGCTTAAGCAAGGTAAACCCGGAATAGTGATTAAGCAAGAGCGCAAGCATATTTCACGTTCCTTTGTGATAAACCTGATTGCTGAGTTACTTGAGCCGCGTTCAGATAAGCCGGTTTTTGTTACTGATTTGTTTTCTGAACTTTGCCCTCTGGCGCGCAAAAAAAGGGATAATCCTTTGCTTTCAGAGAGGTTTGAGCTTTTTATTGGCGGGATTGAGGTTGCCAATGCCTATTCTGAATTGAATGATCCCCTCCAGCAAAGGACTCGCCTGCAGGAGGAATTAAAGGATTTACCGCCGGAAGAGGCAAAGAGTCTGGATGATGATTTTTTGATTGCCCTGGAGCATGGAATGCCTCCGGCAGGGGGTCTGGGGATTGGCATTGACCGCCTGGCAATGTTATTTTGCGACCAGGCTTCAATTCGCGATGTGATTCTATTTCCCTTGCTTAAACCACCGGATACAAGATGAATTTGGAATACTGGATTGCCTGGCGATACCTGGTTACTAAGCGAAAGGAAAAGTTCCTTGGACTGATTAGCATTATTGCTGTTTTAGGGGTAGTGGTGGGAGTGGCTTCCTTAATGGTAGTTACTGCGGTGATGAGCGGTTTTAGTAAAGATTTGCGCGATAAGATAATCGGCAATTTCTCTCATCTTTCCATAAGTGCCAAGTTAGGAATAGAGAATCCCCAGGCAGTAATAAATCAGCTTAAGGTAATAGAAGAGGTTCAGGGTGCCAGTGTGTTTGTTGACGGACAGGCACTGGTGCGCCAGGATAAAAGAATCTTTGGGATTAAACTGAGGGGCATTGATCCTGAGAGTATAAGTCAGGTAAACAAGATAAATGATTATTTAATTTACGGAGAGTTGAGTGGCTTAGATACGCAAGGCGTAATTGTGGGCAAGGAATTAGCCCGCTTCTTAGGCCTTGATTTAAATAGCACTTTGTCTTTACAGGCCTCTCCCAAAAAGATACATGATTTAAAGGTACGCGGGATATTTAGTTCTGGTATGTATGAGTATGATACAGAACTGGTTTTTTTGCATGCTGATAAAGTTAAGGAGATGTTGGGCTTGAGTAATGTCACCGGGATAGCCATCAGATTAGATAATCTGGATAAGGCGCCGGCGGTTAAAGAGGAGATACAAAATCTTCTCGGTTATTCTTATTACATCAAAACCTGGATGGAGGCAAATCAAAACTTCTTTGCTGCCCTGAAGCTTGAGAAGATTACTATGTTTATTATCTTGAGTTTGGTTATTCTGGTAGCTGCCTTTAATATTATCAGTACCTTAATCGTAATGGCGGTTCAAAAAACCAAGGATATAGGAATACTTAAAGCAATTGGCATGTCGCGCAGGCGGGTGAGCAGGATATTTACTTATGAGGGGCTGATTATCGGATTTATCGGGATTTTGCTGGGCCTTGCTACGGGAGGCTTACTTTGCTTTTTGCTTAAGCGCTATCAGTTTGTAAAATTACCTGCTGACATTTACTATCTTGACCATTTACCAGTATCTCTGTCATTATGGCCGGACCTGGCCCTGATTATTACTGCGGCATTGGTAATTACCGTTTTATCAACAATCTACCCGGCATTGCGGGCAGGTCGGCTTAAGCCGGTTGAGGCACTCAGGTACGAATAGGAAGTTGCATTAAGGATATGCTGGAAGTAAGGAACCTGCATAAAATATATAATCAGAGCAACCAGGAGTTGCATGTTTTAAAAGGCATTGAGTTAAAGATTGAAAAGGGAAAATTTATCTCAATCCTGGGTCCTTCTGGCGCAGGGAAGACTACCCTGATTCATCTCCTGGGGGGGTTGGATTATCCTACCAGGGGAGAAGTTTTTTTTAATGGCCAGGAAATTTATGCTCTCTCGGATAATCAATTGGCTGATTTAAGAAACACCCGCATCGGCTTTGTATTTCAGTTTTATCACCTTTTATCTGAATTTAATGTCTTAGAAAATGCATTGCTACCAGGATTAATAAAAAGAAAAGGCAATGTTAATGTTAGGGAGAATGCCCGGATGCTGCTTGAGTTGGTTGGATTAAAAGACAGGATTAGGCATTTCCCTAATCAATTATCAGGCGGAGAGCAGCAGCGTCTGGCAATTGCGCGTGCCTTGGTCAATCATCCAGACTTGCTCTTCTGTGATGAGCCAACCGGGAATCTTGATTCTACCACCGGAGAGCAGATAATCAGGTTGGTAAAGCAGTTAAACCAGAGTCGCAAAATGACCGTGATTTTGGTAACCCATAATTTAGAGTTGGCCCAGGTAGCTGATAATGTATATCATTTAAGAGATGGGGTTCTCGATTAATAGATACCTTTATTAATAATAAACGGAGGTTTTAATATGAAGGTTTATATTAATGGCAGGTTTTATAGCAAGGAGAATGCTAAGATTTCGGTTTTTGACCACGGCCTCTTATACGGAGACGGTGTATTTGAGGGAATCCGTTCCTATAATCGGCTGGTGTTCAAGTTCAAAGAACACATTGACCGCTTGTTTGAGTCAGCGCATAGCATGATGATTAAAGTCCCTCTTTCCAAACAAAAGCTTATTGCAGAGGTGATCAAGACGCTTAAGGTGAATCGCTTAAGCAATGCCTATATTCGTTTAGTGGTAACCCGGGGAGAGGGTGATTTGGGTCTTGATCCGCGCAAGTGCGCAGGAAAGGCAAGCATAATTATTATTGCTGATAAGATTGCTCTTTATCCGGAAAAGTTATATAAAAAGGGCCTCAATATTATTACTGTTCCGACTATTCGTAATCACCCTGAGGCGTTGAATCCCCAGATAAAGTCCCTGAATTATCTAAATAATATTCTTGCTAAGATTGAGGCAATCAACGCCGGATATCAAGAGGCAATTATGCTTGACCCATTGGGTTATATTGCCGAATGCACCGGAGATAATCTGTTTATTGTCAAGAATGATGAGCTATATACCCCGCCACAATGTATGGGTACCTTGCGGGGGATTACCCGAGATACGGTTTTGGATATTGCCAGGAGGTTATCAATTCCTACCCATGAACATGTTTTAACCAGGCATGAGCTGTTTATTGCTGACGAGGCGTTTTTAACCGGAACCGCTGCTGAGGTGGTGCCTGTGGTCTGTGTTGACGGGCGCACAATCGGCAGAGGCAAGCCAGGTGAAATTACCAGACTGCTGATGGAGGAGTTTCATAAGCGCACAAAGATTGATGGAATAAGATATTAGGAGGCAGGAGATGCTCTGCGACCTTTGTAATAAGAATCAGGCAACCGTTCATTTAACTGAGATAGTTGATGACCAGATGAGCGAATTGCATCTGTGTGAAGAATGCGCACGTAAGAAAAGCGTTCAGATGGAACAGCAATTTGGTCTGGCTGATTTGTTAGCCGGACTCGCCGAATTCGGAAAGCCGGAAGAAACCAAAGAAGCAGAAGATCTTAAGTGTGCAAACTGCGGATTAAGTTATAAGGACTTTAAACGGATTGGGCGCTTAGGCTGCGGTGAATGCTATGCTAATTTTAGAAAATACCTCTTGCCTTTACTAAAGAAGATTCATGGCTCGACTCAGCATGTAGGCAAGTTTCCTTACAAGGTAGCAGTAAAAAGTAAGAAGAAATTTAGTCTGGCGGAGTTGCGTATGAAGCTACACAATGCTATTGAGAAAGAGGAATTTGAGGAGGCGGCCCAGCTGCGCGATAAGATAAGGGAGTTGGAGAAAAATGGACATAAATGACCTGATAAACAATACCAGTGAGTGGCTTAAAGGGATGGGGCCGAATTCTGATGTGGTTATTTCCAGCCGCATTCGCCTGGCAAGGAACCTGGATAAGGTAGCCTTTTCCCATCTGGCAAATAAAAAACAGGCTGAGCAGACCTTAAAGACTCTTGAGCAGGCAGTTTCCCGGCTAGACTATCTTAAGAAGAGCATGGTTTTTCATCTGCGTGATTTAGACAGCATTGACCGGCAATTTCTGGTAGAGCGCCATCTGATGTCCCTGGAGTTTGCCAAATCATCCAATTCCAAGACCGTGGTAATTGATGAGCGGGAGATTATTGCCATAATGATTAATGAGGAAGACCATTTACGGATTCAGGTAATGCAATCCGGGTTTAATCTCTTTGAGGCGTTTAATATTATCAGCCAGATAGATGATTGCTTAGCCAGGCAGGTACACTATGCATTTTCTCCTGAATGGGGATATTTAACTGCCTGCCCGACAAATATCGGAACCGGGATGCGCGGTTCAGTGATGCTTCATTTGCCTGCTTTGGTAATGAGCCGGCAGATTAACCGTGTTTTATCAGCAGTTTCAAAATTAAGCTTTACCACGCGGGGATTATACGGTGAGGGTACTCAGGCCTCAGGTAATTTCTTCCAAATCTCAAACCAGGTATCTTTGGGGCATGGCGAGCAGGAGATTCTGCAGAATCTAAACGGATTAATCCGTCAGTTGATTGAACAGGAACACCAGGCCAGGGAGGCGTTGTTAACTCAGAATCGCTCCTTGCTTGAGGATAGAATCTGGAGGTCATACGGGATACTCAAGAGTGCGCATATCATTACTTCTCAGGAAACAATTGAGCTGCTCTCAATGGTAAGGCTGGGGCTGGACATAGGTACGATTAAGGATATTAACCGAGGCATGATTAACGAATTATTTATTTTAACTCAGCCGGCTCATTTGCAGAAGATAGAAGGCAGGAAATTAAATTCTCAGGAGAGAGATTCAAAACGGGCAGAGCTCTTAAGGCAGAAGATAATCAAGTTAGAGAAATAAATTAAGCATAATAATTACGGAGGGTTAGGAAATGTTTAATCGATTCACTGAGAGAGCAAGAAAGGTAATTATTTTGGCAAAAGAAGAGGCCAGGCGGTTTAACCATGATTATATTGGCACTGAGCATATTCTGTTGGGCTTGATTCGTGAGGGAGAGGGCGTGGCAGCAGCAGTTTTGCAGAATATGGGAATGTCCCTGGAGACAATTCGCTTGGAGGTAGAAAAATTGGTAAAGCCTGGTCCAACTACCCAAATCTTAGGAGATATTCCATTTACGCCACGGGCCAAGAAGGTACTGGAATTATCCGCAGAAGAGGCACGCTCTTTGGGGCATAATTATATTGGCACTGAGCATATTCTGTTGGGTTTGATTCGCGAGGGAGAGGGTGTGGCCAGTCAGGTATTGATGAATCAAGGCATGGATTTGAATATGGTGCGCAAACAGGTAATGCATTTTTTAGGTTCAGCTACTCCGGGGTATGACCAAGCGCAAAAGGTGAAGAGTAAAACCCCGGCCCTGGATGCTTTTGGTCGGGATTTAACCACTTTAGCACGCGATGGAAAGCTTGATCCAGTAATTGACCGGCGCAGCGAAATAGAGAGGGTGATTCAGATATTAAGCCGGCGAACCAAAAACAACCCAGTTCTTTTGGGTGAGGCAGGGGTAGGTAAAACGGCAATCGTCGAAGGACTTGCTCAGTTAATAATTGTTGGCAATGTGCCTGAGGTTTTAAAGAATAAGCGCATTATTGTTCTTGATTTGGCATTAATGATTGCCGGGACTAAATACCGCGGGCAGTTTGAAGAGAGAATCAAGGCAGTAATGGAAGAGATTAAACGCTCTCAGGACGTGATTGTATTCATTGATGAGTTGCATACCCTGGTTGGTGCAGGAGCAGCAGAGGGAGCAATTGATGCCTCAAACATACTAAAACCTGCGCTCTCACGTGGGGAGATTCAGTGCATTGGGGCAACCACCATGGATGAATATCGCAAACACATTGAAAAGGACGCTGCTTTAGAGAGAAGATTCCAGACAATTATGGTTGACCCACCCAATGTGGATTTAACGGTTGAGATTTTAAAGGGGCTGCGCGATAGGTATGAGGCTCACCATCGGGTTACCTTTAAGGATGCAGCCCTTGAGGCAGCGGCAAAGTTGTCTGACCGGTATATTAGCGGCAGATTCCTTCCGGATAAGGCAATTGATTTAATTGACGAGACTGGGGCGCGGGCTCGCCTGAATGCACTGGTTGCTCCGCCAGAGATTAAGGAATGGGAGGATAAGATTGAAACCTTAAGAAAAGAAAAAGAGTCTTATATCAAATCTCAGAATTTTGAAAAGGCAGCAGCTATGCGTGACGAGGAAAGACAGGCACGCACAAAATTAGATGAGCTAAATAAGGAGTGGGCAAAAACTAAGGACCGCACGCGGCCACAGGTTGGCGTAGAGGATATTGCCAAGATTGTTTCTCAATGGACCGGGATTCCCTTGTTTAGGTTGGAGGAAAAAGAAACTGAGAAGTTGTTAAAGATTGAGGAGCAATTGCATCAGCGGGTAATTGGTCAGAATGAGCCAATCTCAGCAATTGCCCATGCGATTCGACGCTCTCGCGCAGGAATAAAAGACCCTAAGCGTCCGATTGGCTCCTTTATTTTCTTAGGCCCCACTGGCGTGGGCAAAAGTCTGCTTGCCCGGGTATTGGCAGAATTTATGTTCGGCGACGAGAATGCCCTGTTGCAATACGATATGTCTGAATATATGGAGAAGTTTAATGTCTCGCGTCTGATTGGCGCACCGCCGGGATACGTTGGTTATGAAGAGGGAGGACAGCTTACCGAAAGAGTCAGGCGCCGGCCTTACGCAGTAATACTTCTTGATGAGATTGAGAAGGCGCATCCAGACGTGTTTAATCTGCTGCTGCAGGTTTTTGAAGACGGCCGACTTACTGATAGCTATGGGCGTAAGGTTGATTTCCGCAATACCATAGTGATTATGACCTCTAATGTGGGTGCAGAGCTTATCCGCAAGAGCAGCTCTCTGGGTTTTAAGAGTCAAAAGGAAGAGGTTTCCTATGAGGAGATGAAGGAGAAATTATTAGACCAGGTCAAGCGTACATTTAAGCCGGAATTTTTAAATCGCATTGATGACATTATAGTCTTCAGGCCTTTAGTAAAAGAGGACTTAGACGCAATTGTCGATTTAGAGATTAGCTATGTTAATGAGAGACTCAAGGAGCAGCATATAACCATAGAAATCAACGATGAAGCAAAGCAGCTCTTGATTGACAAGGGATTTGACCCGGTTTTTGGCGCCCGTCCGTTAAAGCGAACCATTCAGAGATATTTGGAAGATCCGCTTTCTGAGGATATTATTTCCGGCCGGCTCAAGGACAAAAAGATAATCAAGGTAAGCCGCAAGAATGAGGAGTTGGTTTTTCAGTAAATAATACAAAATGCCAAACCTATTAATAAAGATAAATCAGAAATTTTCAGATTTCGTCTGTTTTTTAGGAGGGATGGGAGCGCTGTTTTTACGCATGTTACGCTGGTCGTTTACTCCGCCTTTTGAGTTTCGGCGAACTATGATTCAAGCCAAACGCACTGGTACAGATAGCCTACCGATTATTTCCGTAATCTCAC
This sequence comes from Candidatus Omnitrophota bacterium, assembly GCA_050122705.1. GTDB lineage: Bacteria > Omnitrophota > Gorgyraeia > Gygaellales > JAHJCI01 > JASFIK01. The sequence goes on from JASFIK010000007.1 coordinate 13,463, forward strand.
TCTTCTTGGGATTGATTCTGGCACTACAAATTGCCTATTTAATGCAGCGCTTGGGTTCAGAGATGTACATTGCCAGTATTGTTGCCCTTTCGCTAGTACGCGAGCTGGGTCCGGTAATTACCTCCCTGATTGTAGCTGGTCGGGTAGGAGCAGCAATTGCCGCAGAGATTGGTACAATGAAGGTAACTGAACAGGTTGATGCACTCAGCACCCTGGCTTATAGTCCGATAAAATATTTGGTTGTGCCGCGCTTTTTTGCGCTGATGTTGATGTTGCCGCTCTTGACTATTTATGCTGATGCTATCGGGATACTCGGGGGATATACAATCTGTGTGTACAAATTAGGGATAACCTCTGGAATGTATTTAAATATTACCTTTGATGCAATTCTGTATAAGGATTTATTTACCGGCTTATTTAAGAGTCTTGTTTTCGGAATGATTATTGCCATCAGCAGTTGTTATTACGGGCTAAGGGTATCAGGTGGTGCTGAGGGGGTGGGTCGAGCCACCACTGATGCGGTAGTTAATTCTTTTATTTTGATTATTATTGCGGATTGCATTTTTACTGCCATATTTTATTTCATTTTCCCTTAACCAGCCCCCACCGTTTTGATTCGCTTTTGCGAATGCAAAACGAATCAGCGGGGGGGCGGGTTAATCCCCCCTTCTTGCTTTCGCAAGAAAGCAGGGGGGATAAGTTCGGACTCATAACTTACATCGCAAAGCGAAGTAAGTTATGTGCTCATTTATGATTGAGATTGAGAATTTGTATAAATCCTTTAATAATCATCGGGTCCTTGATGGCTTAAGCCTTAATATTGAAGCTGGCAAGACCACCGTAATTATTGGTGGCTCAGGATGCGGTAAATCAGTGCTGCTTAAGCATATTATGGGTATCTTAAGGCCGGACAAGGGGAGGCTGTTGATTGATAATCAGGATATCACAAATCTTGAAGAGGAGAAGTTTAATTCATTGCGGCTAAGGATGGGGATGGTGTTTCAATCAGGGGCACTTTTTGATTCTTTAACCGTTGGCGATAATGTGGGATTTGCCCTAATTGAACATAAACACCTGCCCAAGGATGAGATTGCTCAGCGGGTAAGAGAATCTTTAGCAATGGTGGGCTTGGCAGGAATTGAGAATCTAATGCCCGCAGAATTAAGCGGCGGGATGAAGAAGCGGGTAGCCCTGGCTCGGGCAATCTGTATAAAACCTGAGATTATCCTGTATGATGAGCCAACCACCGGAGTTGATCCGATTACCGCCGATATTATTAATGACTTAATCAAAGACCTGCATGATCGGCTAAAGGTAACCTCAATTGCAGTTACTCATGACATGAAGAGTGCATATAAAATTGCCGATCGCATTGCTATGCTCTACCGGGGAAGAATTATTGCTTGCGGTTCGCCTGATGAGATTCGCAATACTACTGACCCGGTAGTGCACCAGTTTGTTAATGGTCTTTCTTATGGCCCGATAACTGAAGGAGAATAAAAAATGGATAAATCCAGACTGGAGTTAAAGATTGGGTTGTTTATCTTGGGGGCATTGATTATCTTAAGCCTATTTATACTTAAGATTGGTAATTTAAAGAGCTATGGCTCGGGGTATCAATTAAGATTTGTTTTTGGCAATGTCTCGGGAGTAAAAACCGGTTCTCCGGTAAGGCTTGCCGGGGTGAATGTAGGCGAGGTCAATCGGGTAAATGTGATTAAAGACGAGCAGAACAAAAATATCAGGATTGAGGTTGCTGCCTGGATAAGAAAAACTCAGCTTGTGCCAGAGGGCTCTGAGGCTTTTATCAACACCTTAGGGTTATTGGGTGAGAAATATATTGAGATAGTCCCCCCGCGTAAATATAAAAAATTTTACCGACCCGGGGAGATTATCGTTGGCACTGACCCAATTATGATGCACCATTGGGTTGATGAGGGAGAGAAAATACTCGGTGACCTTAAGGAGATTATCATTAAATTAAAGGAGGGTGAGGGTACTGCCGGAAAAATACTTAACGACGATAAGTTGTATCAGGAATTAGAGGGATTAATCAGCGATATTCGCCAGGCAAAACAGGGAACCATAGGCAGATTGCTTTATGATGATACACTGTATAAGGAATTGGAGGCTCTGATTAGCGATATCCGACGCCACCCCTGGAAGTTATTTTATAAAACTAAAGAGAAGACAAATTAATTATGAAAACCAAGACTGTATTTAGTTGTCAGGTTTGCGGTTATCAGTCGCCAAAGTGGTTAGGCAGGTGTCCGGACTGTAATAATTGGAATTCCTTTGTTGAGGAATCTTATACTGCACCAACATCAAAGGCCAAAAGGAATCTGTCGGTTTTTAAGGATGAGCCGGTATTGCTAAGGCAGGTAAGCTATGAAGACTTTGGCCGGATTAAAACCAATATACAGGAATTGGATATGGTTTTAGGGGGAGGGATTGTTCCTGGTTCGGTGATTCTGATTGGCGGTGACCCGGGTATTGGTAAATCAACCATCTGTCTGCAGGTTTCCGCTGGCTTAAGTGATAAGAAGATCTCTGTGCTTTATATCAGCGGAGAAGAGTCAACCCGCCAGACCAAGATGCGCGCTGACCGGATTGGCAAGGGCTTAGGGGGTGAGCATCTTTATATTGTTAACCAGACAGATTTATCTTTGATTATGGAGTATATCGATAAGATTAATCCGCAAGTGGTGTTTATTGATTCTATACAGGTATTATTTAGCCAGGAGATTAGTTCTTCACCCGGAAGCATCAGTCAGGTAAGGGAGTGCGCCGGACGCCTTACTATGTTGGCTAAAGCGAGGGGGATAAGTTTATTCATTATTGGTCATGTTACCAAGGAAGGTACTATTGCTGGCCCACGCGTCTTAGAGCACATTGTGGACACAGTGCTTTATTTTGAGGGAGACCGATTTTCTATGCACCGCATCTTAAGGGCAGTAAAGAATCGATTCGGTTCGATTAATGAAATCGGAGTATTTCAGATGTCCTCGCGCGGCTTGATTGAGGTAGGCAATCCGTCGGAGATGTTGCTCAGCCAGCGGCCCAAGAATGCCTCAGGGACAGTAGTGGTTTCTGTCTTAGAGGGGACCCGGCCTTTGTTTGTGGAAATACAGGCCTTGGTTGCTCATTCTGGCTTTGGTTATGCCCGGCGGCGTAGCCAAGGGTTTGATTTTAACCGGATGAGTCTATTGGTGGCGGTGTTAGAAAAGAGAATGGGTTTGCGCTTGGAAAATGAGGATATTTTTATCAATGTAGTGGGAGGGATAAGGATTGGGGACCCGGCTGCTGATTTGGGAGTGAGTATGGCTATTGCCTCGGCATTCCAGGATAAACCTGTTTTAACTGACAGTTTAATCTTGGGTGAGGTGGGTTTGACTGGCGAAATTCGCAGCATATTACATACCGGCTTACGGATAAACGAGGCAGAGAAATTAGGCTTTCGGGTCTGCGTTCTGCCAAAATGGAATGTGTCTGGATTGGATTATAAGATTAAGGGTTTGAAGTTAGAACCGGTTTCTTCATTGAGCGAATCAATGAAAATCATTTTAGGAGGGAAGCATAAATGAATCTTTTATTAGTGCGTATTTTATTTGCTGCTGCCTGTGGAGTGGTTGGTTTTCAATCAGGGGAATTATTAGGCAATAGCTATTTTGGATTAGGGGTAGGATTATTGATTAGCTTTTGGGTGATACTCTTAGAGCTTGGCATGCGTCATCTTTCTGGTACCAGTAAGGGCCTATCGAGTGCGGTTTTCGGACTAGTCCTGGGTTTGATTCTGGCGAAATTAGTTGGTGATGCATTTACCTTTGCACAGATACCAGAAGATACATTGAATTTAGTCCGTTTCTTTTTAACCTTGGTCTTTTGCTATCTGGGTATGGTTATTGGTCTGCGCGGCAAAGACGATTTTAATCTAATTATTCCCTATGTGCGCTTAAGGCGTCAGGACCAGGGAGAGGAGGCGGTTATTGTAGATACGAGCATAATTATTGATGGGCGTATAACCGATATTTGCAAAACCGGATTCATGGATACCAAAATGGTTATACCGCGCTTTGTGTTAAAGGAGCTTCAAAGCATTGCTGATTCTACTGACCCGATAAAGCGCCAGCGGGGCAGAAGGGGGCTGGAGATTTTAAACAACCTCAGAAAGGATAGTACGCTTAATGTAATCATCCATGATGAGGACTTTCCTGAAATTAAAGACGTTGATACTAAGATTGTGCGGATGGCAAAGGCATTAGAGGCAAAGGTACTAACGGTAGATTTTAACCTTAACCGGGTTGCCAGTATTCAGGGGGTACGTGTATTGAATATCAATGAATTAGCCAATGCCATAAAGCCCGTGGTTTTTCCCGGTGAGGTACTAAAACTGCGATTACTCCGTGAGGGCAAAGAACATAACCAAGCAGTAGGATATCTTGATGATGGCACAATGGTTGTGGTTGAGGATGCTCGGCGAATGATCGGTCAAGAGGTAAAGGTTGCGGTTAGTTCAGTATTGCAGACTCAGGCTGGTCGGATGATTTTTACCCGTTTGACAAAATAAGATATGTTTGTAAGCGCAGTAGTTCCTGCGGCAGGTTCTGGCTTGCGATTAGGTGAGCCCATTCCTAAGCCTCTCGTCAGCCTGGATAAGAAACCCATTTTTATCCACACCCTAAAAGCCTTAAGTCAACATCCTGAAATAAAAGAGATTATTATGGTGGTTTCCCAAGCTGCCCGGGGTACAATAGAGCGCCACCTTAAAAAGTACGGTATTAAAAAAGTAAAGCAATTGGTTATTGGAGGGGTGAGGCGGCGCGACTCAGTGCAGAATGGTTTAAGATGTATCTCGAGAAAGGCTGATATGGTTTTGGTTCATGATGCAGTACGGCCATTTATTGAAATAAATATGATTTCTCGGCTTATCAAGCAGGCAGCAAGATCCGGTGCAGCAATCCTCGGGGTACCGATTAAATCCACCCTAAAGAAGATTACTGCAAACAAGCGGGTTATCCGGACATTGAAACGGGAGCATTTTTATGAGATTCAAACCCCTCAGGTATTCAAAAGAGATTTGTTGATTAGGGCTTATGGGAAATTTCCTAATGTTTCTGCGGTTGATGATTCCTCATTAATCGAAAGGTTAGGCAATCGGGTAGTAGTGGTTTTGGGCTCTTACTCTAATATTAAGATTACTACACCAGAGGATTTGATATTTGCCCGTGCCATCCTAAAAAACAAGGGACACGCTTTCAGCTGAATGCAAGGGGTCTTGGGCTAAGATGAAAAGCAACCTTTATCAAGCAGGCATTGGTTACGATATTCATCGATTGGTTAAGGGGCGTAAATTATTTTTAGGAGGAATCCAGATTCCTTATACAAAGGGTTTATCTGGGCATTCTGACGCTGATGTACTGCTGCATGCAATCTGCGATGCCCTCTTAGGCGGTATGGGTTTATCCGACATTGGAGAGCACTTTCCCAATACTGATGCTAAATATAAGAATATCAGAAGCACGCAGTTATTAAGAAGGGTTCTTAGGCTAATAAGAAAGAACAGATTTATGGTTGTTAATCTTGATACCACAGTGGTTGCTCAGGCACCGAGAATTTCTTCATACAGATTAAAGATTCAGCAGAATATTGCCAGAATATTAGGCCTTAAGCCTAAGCTGGTTAATCTTAAGGCTACTACTGCCGAGGGAGTGGGCGATATCGGCAAGAATAAGGCAATTGCTGCTTGGGCGGTTGCTCTTTTAAGGAGGAGAAAATGACCACTTTATCATTTATTATTGCATTAATCATTACCCTGTTTACCCTTAGGCTGATTATTTTGCTTGTCTTTTTCCAGTCAGAGATAAAGGCAGCTCGCGATAGAGACCCCGCAGCCTATAGCATTCTTGAGGTTATGTTACTTTACCATGGATTATGCGTTATTCTTCATCATCGCATTGCACACTTTTTCTATGCGATTAAATTTGAAATGCTTGCCCGTGCAATCAGTCAGGTTTCCCGCTTTTTTACCGGGATTGAGATTCATCCAGGAGCCAGGATTGGCAGAGGCCTTTTTATTGACCATGGCATGGGAGTGGTGGTTGGGGAAACCAGCATTATTGGAGATAATGTTACTCTTTATCAGGGAGTAACACTGGGCGGTACAGGAAAACAAAAGACTAAACGTCATCCTACCCTGGGTAACAATGTGGTAGTGGGTACTGGTGCGAAGGTATTAGGCAATATTACTATCGGAGATAATTCATATATTGGTGCAAATGCAGTAGTGATTAAAGACGTTCCGCCGAATTCAACTATCGTGGGAGTTCCCGGGAGAGTAACTAAACAGGACGGGAAAAAGATCGATACT
>JASFIK010000008.1:0-19275 GCA_050122705.1 Candidatus Omnitrophota bacterium
TATCCCTGATGAGACAATCCAGGCAGAAAAGGAAGTCTACACCTTTGGACTATACAATGCTGGCCAACGCTTCTGGCTTAAATATTCTTCTGATGATGCAATCTCAGAAAGCCTTAAGCAGACAATCCAAAGGGTTGCCCCGGCAGCACAATTAGTAAAATACGAGATTAAGAATTTAGATGAATTGGATCAAGATATAATCTTGAGTTATTCCTTCACCGGTTCGGAGTATTGGACAAAAGCGGGGAATTTAAGAATATTTCCTCAACTGGCACTGCTTGATAATTCAGTGGTGGCAAAGCAAATCCGGCGCTATCCCCTTGATTTAGGCTTACCCGATACGACAATAACTGAATTTGAGGTGATTTTACCACCTCAGTTTAAATTAAATCACCTGCCCAATGATTTCAAAATGAGTAATCCTTGGCTGGATTTTAGTGTTGAGTATAGTTTACAGGGAGATCGGCTCTATTTTAAGCAGATTCTTCGGACAAAAAAAAGATATGTTAAACTATCCGAATATTTGGAGTTTAAAGAGTTCTTGGAGAATATATTAACCCAGATTAGACAGAGAGTGGTTTTTCAACGTGATTGAAAAAAAACATTTAATCAAATTAACCCAACAGCTCATTCGCATCCCCTCAGAGAATCCTCCGGGGAATGAATACAAAATTGCTCGTTTTGTAAAATCATTTTTAGATAATTTGGGGCTTAAGGCTAAAATATACGAGTTTAAAAAAAATCGCAGCAATGTGGTAGCTATTTTACAAGGAAGGGATAAAAAGCATAGTCTGTTGGTGAGTCCACACCTGGATACAGTTCCCGCAGGAAGTAATTGGAAAGGCTTCTTGCCATTTGCCGCAGTTTTGCATAATCGCCGGATTTATGGCCGGGGTGCCTCTGACGATAAGGGAAACCTAGCTGTAATCTTGGAGACAATCAAAAGTCTGGTTTATCAAAAATATCACTTGAATTATAATTTGATCTTCGCTGCTACTGCTGATGAGGAAACCGGCTCAAGACTGGGGTTAGCCTCTCTGTTGGATAAAGGGATATTTAGACCCCAAGCCACCTTAATTTTAGATGCCGATGAATTTAAAATCGTGGTTGTGCAGAAGGGTCTAATTCATCTCAAGGTGAAGATTAAAGGAAAGGCTGCCCATGGAGCTTATCCTTGGCAAGGAGTAAATGCTATTGATCTGGCATTGAGGTCATTATTAGGCATAAAGTCGCACAGGTTTATTTATAAAAAGAATGCCTATCTTCGCCCGCCCACGGTCAATATTGGCAGGATTTCAGGCGGAGATAAGGTTAATGTGGTTGCCGATTGGTGTGAGTTCGAGCTCGATATTAGATTTTTGCCTGGAATGTCTCCTACTAAGGTTGTCCGTCAGATGCGCAATATCATTAAAAGATATACTCAGAAATTTACCATTGAGATTCAAGCAGTCCAAGAAGCTCATCGACAAATTGATTGCCGCCATCCTTTGGTGGATTATTTAAAAAAGGCAATGCTTGCCTATCAGATAAAACCCCGGATAACCGGTTCGGAGGGGGCAACCGTGATTACCTTTTTACAGAATATGGATATCCCGGCAGTTGCTACAGGCTTTAGCTGCTCAGGTTGCGCACACACTAGTAATGAATATATCAAAATTGATTATCTTTATAAGGGCGCCAAGGTTCTCGAAGAATTCCTAAAAAGCTTCAGGCTTAGTTAATATATTAGTTAAGCAGGGGTTATTTTTCGTTGGATAATCTTAACAACGGAGGGTCTGTATGCAGAAAGGCATTAAATTTATTAAAAAACCGCAACTGGTGAATCCGGTTCTTATTGTTGCTTGGCCAGGCATGGGTGAGGTGGCTTTAAAGAGCGCCAGTTATCTGATAGAAAAATTAAAATTTGAGATGTTTGCAGCCTTAAATAGCGCTGATTACTTTTACCCCACAGCAAGTTCCATAAACAATGGAATATTAAAGACTAAGGAATTGCCGCATAATTATTTTTATTATTGGAAGAATCCCAATACAAAAATCAACTCAAGAATAAAGGCAAATGATTTAATAATCTTCCTCAGCAATAATCAACCCGATTTAGCTAAAGCTGCTGGTTATGTAGATAGTATTTTGGATATAGCGCGCTTGTATAAGGTCAAATTTATTATCAGCTTTGCGGCGATGCCTTCACCAATTGACCATATTCAGAAACCCGCGGTTTGGTATACCGCCACCAATAAGGAGTTATTTAAGCACCTGCAGAGTTACGGCCTTAAACTAATGAACCAAGGAGAGATTAGCGGAATGAATGGACTATTCTTAGGATTAGCTTACAAAGCAGGCTTCTCTGGCTTTTGTCTTCTCGGAGAAATCCCAATATATACAATTCAAATTGAAAACCCGAAAGCAGTTTTTGCAATTTTAGAAAGATTGAGAAGGATTCTGCACCTACCTTTGGATTTGGCGGGCTTAAATAAACAGGCCCACCTCATCGAAGGAGAGATTAACAAACTTGTCGATTATCTTAAAGAGGGCATTGGACTGCCGACAATGAGTGGCCCCGGGCCGATTAGCGATGCAGAAATGGAGAAGATAAAGAAATCATTAACTCAGTTGACCCAACTACCCCAGTCAATAAAAGGGAAGATCGAAAAGCTCTTTGAGTTAGCCAGGAATGATATTAGCAAAGCAAATGAATTAAAGCAAGAACTCGATAAGTGGAGCGTTTATAAGGAGTATGAAGATAGATTCCTCGATCTTTTTAAGAAGCCAAAGGATAAAGGTAATTAAATGCCCAAAAAAATCTTGTTAGCACATGGTAGTGGCGGGCAATTGATGCACGATTTGATCCGAGGGTTAATCTTACCAAAATTGAGTAATCGATTTCTAAATCAATTGACTGATAGCGCCGTTTTTGCTTCTCAAGATGAGCGGTTGGCTTTTACCACTGATTCCTTTGTGGTTCACCCCTTATTTTTTCGGGGTGGGGATATTGGAAAACTTGCGGTTTATGGTACAATCAATGACTTGGTGGTTTCCGGCGCAGCCCCACTCTATCTATCACTAGCCATAATCGTTGAAGAGGGCTTTGATTATTCTTCTTTGGAGCGCGTGGTTAATTCTATTGCTTCTTCCTCTCAAGAATCACAGGTTAAAATTATAACCGGAGATATAAAAGTAGTTCCCAGAGGGGCCTGCGATAAATTATTTATTAATACTACGGGCATTGGTAGAGTTATCCGCGATTTAAGCGTAAAGAAGATTAAAGTCCAAGACAGGGTGATCATCACTGGTAGTATCGCTGAGCACGGATTAAGTATACTCAGCCAGCGAGAGGAGATAAATTTTGGGAGAAATTTTAAGAGCGACTGTGCTGGCCTTGACCGTTTGCTGATTCCTTTATTGCGTAGAAGCAAGGCAATCAGATTCATGCGGGATCCTACCCGGGGAGGTCTAGCCACCACCTTAAATGAAATTACTCAAGCCGCTAATCTAGGCATTGTTATCGAGGAGGAAAAAATTCCCATTGCTAAACACATAAAGGCAGCCAGCGAATTATTGGGGATTGACCCGCTATATATTGCTAATGAAGGTAAGGCAGTTTTGGTGGTTAGTCCTGATGCTGCAGGAGATATTTTAAGGTATCTCAATCGCCTTCAGCAGGGAAGATCTGCTCGGATTATTGGACGAGTAACCGCTAAACCGCGTGGTATGGTTTTGCTTAAAACCGTACTGGGCACAGAACGCATTTTGGATATGTTGATTTCTGAACCCCTGCCCCGCATATGTTAAATTTATTTTCCTATCCAAGTTTTCTTATTGCTTAACTTGAACCTTCCTGTGTATTGCCAGAAAGGGAGTAAAGGCTTGAAGCAAAATAGATACCAAAAACGGGTTTATCGCCATTGGATAAAAAGTGGAGATTTTATTAAAACCCATGTTGTAATTGAGCAAACCGATCTTTTAATTCTTAGTAAAACTTGCCTTGATTTAAAATTTATCAAACAGCGAATTGGCTGTTTACGTCAGGATATCAAAGATTATATTATTCAAGATAAACGCTTTAAAGACAGCTTGAAGCCAATAGCAATAGAATTAAATGCTCCACCAATAATCAAAATGATGTCTGAAGCCAGTAAGGCTTGTAATGTGGGTCCCATGGCAGTAGTTGCGGGAAGTATTGCTCAGTTACTTGCCAGGGATTTAGAAGACCGCGGGCATACTGAGCTGATTATAGAAAATGGAGGTGATATTTATCTAAGTAAACAAAAAAAGAATCGCTCAATTGCTATTTTTGCAGGAAAATCAAAATTTTCTGGTAAGCTTAATCTGCTGGTCAAAGCAAGCCAAACCCCTTGTGGAATTTGCGCATCTTCCGCCACCTTTGGACACTCGCTAAGTTTTGGTAATGCCGATAGTGTGGTAATCTTTGCAAAAAGTGCCGCCCTGGCTGATGCTGTGGCTACGGCAACCTGCAATTTGGTGAAATCAAAAAATGATTTTAAGACAGGAATTGATTTTGCAAAAAAAATTCCCCAAGTTTTTGGGGCAGTGATAATTTTAGAAGATCACCTAGTCACCTGGGGCAATATCGAAATAAAAAATTTCCGCAGAGGTAATAAACGTATATAATAATTTTTTATTTTACTGATTAATTAAACATCCATGGACTGATTTTATCGACGAGATAGATTTCAGTTCTAATTTTAAAAATCCATTTCATTAACTAATAATTTTTTTCTGCGGCAGTAAAAGTTTTTTATTTTTTTCCTTGACAATATAATTTTTTGTGATAAAAAATAATTAAGATTTATATAAGTATTTTAAAATTTTTTAAGGAGGAATCGAAATCTCAAGAAGCGAGGCGGGCGTTAAAAGTTAATTTTTGCTAAAAGTCGCCTAATACCAGAGAAAAAATCTTGAGATAAGGAAAACAAAAATTGAAAAAAGTGTAGAGTTTAAGGGCAAGGGATAGGTAGAGCTATCCCTTTTTTCTTTATGAGCAAGACTATTGGCTTAACCTTTGATTTAAAGACTGATTATCCAGCAAAAGAAGGTGATTTGCCTGATGCCAATGCTGAATTTGATCACCCCCAGACTATTGATTTAATTTCGCAGGCAATTGAATCGCTCGGCCATCAGGTAAAAAGAATCGGTAATGTTTTCTCTTTGCTTAAAAATCTTGAGCACCTTGATGTAGACATTGTATTTAACATTTCCGAAGGACGAACTGGGCGGAATCGTGAATCTCAGGTTCCGGTTATTCTAGAAATGAAGAATATCCCTTTTGTGGGTTCTGATGGTTTAACCCTCGCCCTTACATTGGATAAATTGATGGCGAAAAAAGTCTTTCTTGCAGAAGAGATCCCTACCCCTAAATTCCTTGAGGTAAAGCAATCTAATTACTTGATTGATACCGACCATTTTAAATTCCCGCTTATGGTTAAACCCCGCTTTGAGGGTTCTTCTATAGGCATTGATGTAAATGCGCGGGTAGGTAACCTCGAGGAACTAATTAAGCGCGCTGATTATATAATCAATACCTATAAACAACCCGCCTTGGTTGAAGAGTTTATTCAGGGAAAAGAATTTACCGTAGCTATTGTAGGGAATGATCCACCCCAAGCGCTTCCTCCCGTACAAGTAAAGATTGAGGGTAAGCTAGATTTGGGAGACAGATTCTATACCTTTGGCCATATTTCATCAAATGAATTGGAATATGTTTGTCCCGCACCGATAAGCAAAGAGTTAGAAGATAAAATTAAGCACTTAGCCCTAAGCGTTTATCAAGCAGTGGATTGTCGTGATTTTGGCCGCGTAGACTTTCGGGTTGATGCGCAAGACAATCCTTATGTTTTGGAGATTAATCCCCTACCCTGTTTAGCCTTTGATGATGTGTTTATGTTAATCCCCAAGGTCTTAGAAATAAGCTATCCTGAGATGATTGGAAAAATATTAGAGAGCGCTTTTAAGCGCTACAATCTATAATGGAAGTACAGACGCAAAAGAATACCGGCCAGTTGACAGAAAAGTCACCAGCTGTATTTACTGCACCCAGAGTTTCCCTAAAAAGAAGGGAACAGTTAGACTACCAACAGATAGGCCTATTTAAAGACGTAAATCCCTTAGATTGGGAGGATTGGCATTGGCAGGTAAAAAATCGCATTACTACTATTGAACAGCTGAGCCAGATTATAAAACTTACACCTGATGAAACAGAGGGGATAAAGAAGGCGCGCGGCAGGATGGGCATGGCGATTACCCCTTATTGGTTAACCCTTATTGATCCGGAAGACCCTGCTTGCCCAATTCGACGCCAGTCAGTTCCCACTATTTATGAATCACAGATTGGTCCGCATGAGATGATTGATCCTTGTGCTGAAGACCGGGATTCGCCAGCTCCCCATCTGGTTCACCGCTATCCTGACCGGGTACTTCTTTTGGCAACTGAGCAGTGCGCCATGTATTGCCGCCATTGTACTCGCAGAAGGCTGGTGGGCGAAAATAAAAAGACAAATACCAATAATAATTGGGAAGCCGCGGTTGCCTACATAAAGTCTAACCGTAAGGTCCGCGATGTATTAATTTCTGGCGGAGATCCATTAATGCTTAAGACCAATATTTTAGAGGAATTGATTAAACAGATTCGCAGTATTTCTCATGTGGAGTTTTTAAGAATCGGTACGCGCTTGCCAGTAACTCTACCCCAGCGGATAACCGAAGGCTTAATCTTGATGCTTAAAAAATACAGCCCCATCTGGATAAGTATCCATTTTAACCACCCCAAAGAGATTACCAAGCGCTGTCGAATTGCTTGTGATATGTTATCAGACAATGGCTTCCCCCTGGGAAGTCAGACCGTGTTGCTTAAGGGAATAAATGACCGACCATTTATTATGAAAAAACTTGTGCATGAGCTTTTAAAGATCCGCGTGCGACCTTATTATATCTATCAGTGCGATCCGGTAAAAGGAACCCAGCATTTCCGCACACCAGTTGCCGCAGGGATAAATATTATTGAGAAGTTGCGCGGGCATACTACCGGTTACGCGGTTCCCACATATGTAATTGACGGTCCAGGCGGCGGGGGAAAGATTCCGGTTGAGCCAAACTATCTTCTCTCTCAGGCAAAGGGAAAATATGTATTACGCAATTACCGCGGAAAGATTTATACATATCTGGAATAAAAAGGAGAAAATATGAGGCTTAAATTAATTGTGGCCATAACCCTCGGTCTGTTTCTTTATGTGCTCACGCCCTTTAGTTATGCTTATAACGATAAACAGTTACTCAGCGAAAGACAAAGGGTAATTGAAAATACATTATGTCAGCTTGATTTGAATCAGCAATATAGTTATATTTTCCAGGAAGAGGAAGCCCAAGAAGTTCCAAAATCACCATCCAAACATACGTGGGAATTAGGGGCTGAGGTTTCTCATATTACCTATAAGGAACCGGGAATAATGAAGAACGAGGGTACCATGCGCGGGATAATTTGCGCTTATACTTATCAGGGTTGGGCGCCTCCCGCTTCTCGGGAACTTGACAGATGGAGACTGACCCTTGAGGTGAGATATAGTTCTGGAGATGTAGATTACGAAGGATCGCTTCAGGACGGCACACCCTATGAGCAGGATAATATAGATGATTATGTCTGGGAGGTGAGGGGATTGATCGGTTATGACTTTCCCAAATTTAAAGCATCCACTATTATACCTTATTTTGGTTTTGGATACAGGTATTTGGTTGACAATTCATCTGAGGATCCAGCTGGTTATAAACGAGAGTCAAATTATATATATAGTCCGGTAGGCGTAAAGTGGCTAACTGATTTGGGTGCTGGTTGGTCTGTAGGCGCAACAGTAGAATATGATATTTTCTGGTCGGGGAAACAGAAGTCACACCTTAGCGATGTTTCCCAGGCTTTTAATGATTTAAAAAATGACCAAAGCAGGGGCTATGGTTGTCGTGCTTCTTTAGAGCTCCAGAAGAAATGCAAGCTAATAGACTTTGTAATTGAGCCTTTTATAAGATACTGGAAGATCAGAGAGTCGGATATCGTACCGATTACTTGGCTGGGGGCTCCTACTGGATTTGGAGGCGTAGAGCCTAAAAATAATACCACAGAATACGGCATCAAGGCTGCGCTAAGATTTTAAGAAATAGAGATACTTTCCAATTTTCCCTTGACGCTAAATATCTTCCCTAGTATAATACTTTCTAATTAACCTGCCATTTAGAAAATCCTAATTTTAATGTAGGAGTTATTATGGCTATTATTCAGGATAAAAGATCAATTATTCTTCTTGGTCATGCCCAATCAGGCAAAACCTCACTTGCTGAATGCCTGCTTTTCCGTTGCAATGCGATTACGCGCAAAGGCAGCACAGCTGAAGGTAATACGGTAAGTGATTATAGCTGGGATGAGATTGAGAGAAAGAATTCAATCAATGCCAGCTTACTTTTTTGCAATCATCAGAATCTGCGGATTCAAATAGTTGATGTGCCTGGTTATGCCGATTTTTTTGGCGAGGTTATTGCCGGGATTCGAGCAGTAGATAATGCAATTCTGGTGGTTGATGCTGCCAGCGGGGTTGAGGTAGGCACAGAAAAGGCCTGGGCGCTTTTAGAGGAATTAAAGCTGCCACGGATTATTTTTATCAACAAGACTGATAAAGAGGGAGTTGATGTGGATAGGGTAATTGCGGATATAAAATCATCGCTCTCTAAAAAGGCCGCTCTCTTAAACTCGCCAAATTCTGAGGAATTGGTTGAATTAGTTGCCGAGACCGATGATCGACTTCTGGAAAAATACCTCTCCGATGGGAAATTAGATTCTCAAGAGATTACTGCTGGTTTACGCCGGGCAGTAGTTGGAGCAAAACTCTTTCCCATAATTTCTGGTTCAGCAATTACTGATGCGGGCATTGAGGAGTTATTGAAAGGGATTAGTGATTATTTGGCTTCGCCTGAAGAAAGACGCCCCCTGGAAGTTGAGGGGGAGATAAAATTCAGTGCTGATGTCCCGTTTTCTGCCTTTGTTTTTAAGAGCATTTTTGATCCTTATGTTGGTCAGTTAAGTTTATTGCGTGTTTTCTCTGGTAGGCTACCAGCCAGCAGTAGCTTTTATAATGTTACCCAGAAGGCAACCGAACGCTTCACGCAAATTTATTTACTGCAGGGTAAAGAACAAAGGTCAGTTGAGGAGGCGTTGTGCGGAGATATAGTAGCTATACCAAAATTAAAACAAACTCAGACCCAAGATTCGCTCTCTGAGCAGAAACACCCGGTTACTTTTAAACCGATAAATTTCCCCGAAACGATGATTTCTGCATCGGTAAAACCTCATTCCCGACAGGATGAGGAAAAGATCTCTCAGGCCCTAGCTAAACTTGTAGCTGAGGATCCTACCTTTAAGGTTTCGCGCGATCAACAAACCAAGGAGATGATAATCTCTGGGTTAGGAGATCTACATTTGGATATAATGATTAACCGACTGAAAAAGAGATTTAACGTCCAGGTAGATTTAGGCACACCCAAGGTCGCTTATAAAGAGACGATTACTAAAACTGCCAAGGTTCAAGGTAAATATAAGCGCCAGTCCGGAGGTCGGGGTCAATATGGTGATGTTTGGATTGAGGTGAATCCTTTAGAACGAGGAAAGGAATTCGAATTTGTTGATAAAATTGTTGGCGGGGCTATACCGCGCAATTTTATTCCCTCTGTAGAAAAAGGGGTAAGGCAGGCAATGTCTGAAGGAGCCATCGCTGGATATCCAATAGTTGATGTCCAGGTAATTCTCTACGATGGTTCTTTTCATGAGGTTGATTCCTCGGATATTGCTTTTCAGATTGCCGGAGCTATGGCCCTAAGAAAGGCAGCCTTGGCTGCTGGTCCGGTTTTACTTGAGCCAATAATGGATGTTGAGGTATTTATTCCCGAAGAGTATCTGGGACAGATCTCTGGTGATTTGAATTCCCGGCGTGGGCGATTAATGGGGATGGAGATAAAAGGAAAAAATCAAGTTGTCAAGGCGCAAGTTCCCCTTGCTCAAATATTTACCTACGCTAATGACTTACGTTCGATTACCGGAGGTCGGGGTAGCTACACCATGAAGTTTTCCCACTATGAACAAGTTCCTGCCAAAATAGCTAATGAGATTATCAGCAAACACCAAGCGCAAAAAGAGGAAGCATAGAATTAATCCAGCTATAACATTTTTATTTTAAACTAAGGCCCATATACAGAAAGGCTTGCCAATGAAGATCGGTATCTACGGATTTGATAACGCCCCTTCTGGTAAAGAGAATATCGTTGATGCGCGCTTAGAAACAATAGAACAGATGGCTCATTCTGCAAAAAAATTATATATTCAGGTAGAACTAGTTGTTGATATGCAAAGGCTCAAGGAGTGTAACGGAATAATTGCCGCAAAAGACAAACAAACCGACCTAATCCTTACTGATTTGGAATTTGTCGAGAAGCGGCTTACTAATGCGCAGGAAGATAATGAAAGGAATTTATTAAATAGATTTAAACAACAATTAGAGAACGAGCAGTTTTTAGTTAAACTGCAACTATCTGAAGAAGAGAATAAAATTGCCTCAGGCTATTCTTTGTTGAGTAGCAAGCCAGTTTTTTTAGTTGAGATACAGGATTTAGAAGCAAGGGCTAAGGTTTTACCTTCTGCTTATACACATTTTGGCTATATTTCATTTTTTACTGCTAACGATAAAGAAGCACGCGCCTGGCCAATAAAAAAAGGGACCAACTGCTGGCAGGCTTCTGGCTTAATCCATTCTGATATTCAGAAGGGATTTATCCGTGCTGAGGTAATTAACTTTGCTGACCTAGTTAATGACGGAGGCATAAATCAGGCCCGCGCAAATAACCACCTTCGCCTAGAAAATAAAGACTATATTGTCCAAGACGGAGATTTAATCAAGTTCCGTTTTAACAAATAATATAGCAAGCGATCCATTCAATATTAACGGATTAAACTACAACTTAAGAGAGGTTCAAGATGATTAGCATTAAACGCGCTTTAATCAGTGTTTCTGATAAGACCGGCATTGTTGATTTTTCTCATCAGTTAAATAAGCTGGGGGTGGAGATTCTCTCCACGGGGGGAACAGCGAGATTGCTGAAAGAAAACAAGATTCCAGTAATTGATGTTTCTGATTACACCGGGTTTCCTGAGATGCTCGACGGAAGAGTAAAGACCCTGCACCCTAAGATTCACGCAGGGCTTCTGGCTTTGCGAGATAATCCTGCCCATATGCAGACACTAAAAAAACACAACATAGGCCTAATTGATATGGTAGTGGTTAATCTCTATCCGTTTGAAAAGACAGTCGCTAAACAGGGCGTCGCTGAAGAGGAGGCAATTGAGAATATTGACATTGGCGGTCCGTCAATGCTGCGCTCAGCAGCAAAAAACCACCAGTCAGTAGTGGTTATATCTAGCCACGATCAATATACCCCCATATTAGAGGAACTGAAGCGAAATAAGGCAGCGATAAGCAATCAGACCGCTAAACAGTTATCAGTTGAAGTATTTAATTTGACTGCACATTACGATGCAGCGATTTATAACTATTTAAGCAGTAACCAAAAAAAAGCCCCGAGGCAGGCTAAAGAGTTTCCTGCAGGGTTAAACTTAGGATTTAGTAAACTCCAGGAATTACGCTATGGAGAGAATTCCCATCAAAGAGCAGCTCTCTATAAACAAAAACAGGCAAGCCAAGGCTTAATTAATTTAAAGCAACTTCATGGCAAAGAACTCTCTTTTAACAATATTCTAGATTTGAATAGCACTTGGGAATTGGTGGCTGAGTTTCAACAACCCGCTGCGGTAGTTACCAAACACACTAATCCCTGCGGAGCGGCCGAAGATAAGTCATTAGAGCAGGCTTTCCTGAATGCCTGGAGGTGTGATAGCCTTTCTGCTTTTGGCAGTATTGTTGGCTTAAACAGAAAGGCCGATTTAAAAACTGCCAAGTTAATGCTCAATAGCGGATTTATCGAATGTATTATTGCCCCTGGATTTAAACCAGAGGCATTAAGTTTGCTTAAGCAAAAAAAGAATCTGCGCTTGTTAGAGTTGACAGACTTAGAGCCAGCGAACGAATTCGACCTGAAAAGAGTAAATGGAGGATTATTAATTCAGGACAAAGATATAAATCTGGATGAGCTCAATAATCTCAAGATCGTGACTAAGAAAAAACCAACCCAGAGTCAAATGGATAGTCTTATTTTTGCCTGGAAGGTAGTCAAGCATGTTAAATCCAATGCCATTGTTCTTGCCCGAGGCAGGAGAACTGTAGGAATTGGAGCAGGTCAGATGTCCCGTGTGGATTCAGTAATTATTGCCAAGAGAAAAGCAGGAAAGCTCGCCAAAAATTCCTGTCTTGCCTCAGATGCCTTTTTTCCTAAGCCTGATGCAATTGTTCAAGCAGCGCGCGCAGGTGTTGTGGCAATAATCCAACCTGGCGGATCAATCTCTGATGAGGAAATCATCCAAGCCTGCGATAAGCATAAGATTGCCATGGTTACCACAGGCAGGAGGCACTTCAAGCATTAGGTCTTAGGTTCAGCATTCGCCTAAATATGACCTACCCCGAAGTAATTAAATATCTAGACTCATTTATCGACTACGAAAAAATTCCTCAATACCCTTATAGACAATCTTTTAAATTAGAACGGATAAAAGGATTCCTTAAAATACTGAATAATCCTCAGGAGAATCTAAAATGTATTCATGTGGCGGGAACAAAAGGCAAAGGCTCAACCTGCGCTTTTATTGCCTATATATTGCGCCAGGCTAACCTTAGGGTTGGACTGTATACCTCACCACACTTATCTGATTTTCGCGAGCGCATAAGAATTTTAGAACCAGACAGCGATAATTCTCCTGTCCCCAATTCGTTAGCATGCCAACAAAATCAGCATAAACCAGAGGTTGACTTCGAAGGAATGATTTCTCAAAAAGAATTAATCGATTTAATAGAAGAATCAAGGCCCTGTATCAACGAATATAATGCTCAGTCTAACTACGGAGCACTTTCCTTCTTTGAGGTTTATACTGCCTTGGCCTTTAAATATTTTCAACAGAAAAGGGTGGACCTTGTTGTTTTAGAGACAGGTCTGGGAGGTAGGCTCGATGCAACCAATACAGTTAATTCACTAATTGCCGTAATAACCTCTATAAGCTATGAGCATACCAAACATCTGGGTGGGACACTTGTTGAGATAGCCAAAGAGAAAGCAGGAATTATAAAATCCAGTTCTCAGTTAGCAATGTATGGTTTGCGCTCAATTGTGCTTAGTGCGCCGCAGGATAAGGAGGTAATGAAGATAATCAAGGAAAGCTGCCAAAAAAAGAATGCCCATTTTTATGAAGTGGGTAGAGACATAATCATTAAACAGGAGTATTCTGGGAGTGCACAATGTTTTAGTATCAGCGGCGCATTAGGCAAATTAGCTAATCTAAGAATAAGATTATTGGGCAAGCACCAGTTAATTAATGCAGCTTTAGCAACAGCGGTTATCTTGGTCTTGAATGAATTTTATCAGTTAGGGCTAAAACTTGAAGCAATTAAAAATGGACTATATAATACTATTTGGCCGGGTAGATTTGAGATCATTCAATCAGCGCCCCTGGTAGTTTTAGACGGGGCACAGAATTCTGCTTCTTCCCAGGCGCTCCGGCAGACAGTAATTGAGAATTTTCCCAACAAGCATATAATCTTAGTGTTAGGAATCTCGCAGGATAAAGATATAAAAGGGATTTGCAAAGAGCTCTGCGGTTTAACTAAGGAAATAATTTTGACTCAGGCGAATAATCCCCGTGCGACTAAAGTAGAATTTATTCAGCAAATTATTAAAAATCAGGAAGCACTTGAAGGGATAAGACTAAAGCAAAGAATGCAGATTACAAAGACTAATGATGTAAAGGAGGCGATAAGATTAGCTACCCAAAAAGCAAATCGAGAAGATTTAATTTTAATTAGCGGCTCGTTATTTTTAGTGGGTGAGGCCAGGGATTTATTTATTAAGCCATGCTAAATATTAATCTGAGTGATACAATTACGGCAATTGCTACGCCGGTGGGCGAGTCAGGTATTGGCATTGTTAGGATAAGTGGCAGAAAAGCCATATCTATTGCTGAGCGAATCTTTATTTCCCCAGGTGGCGGTAAGCCTTCAGGTTTTAAGACCTTCACTACACATTATGGCTGGATTATTAATCCTCAAGATAAGCAAGCCGAGATTATTGATGAGGTTATTTTGACGGTGATGCGTAAACCACGCAGTTATACCCGAGAGGATATTGTTGAAATTAATTGCCATGGAGGGATTATCCCCTTAAGAAAAATACTGGAATTAGTTTTGCATTCAGGTGCACGTCTGAGCAAGCCAGGAGAATTTACCCAGCGCGCTTTCCTGAATGGTCGAATTGACCTCGCTCAAGCCGAGGCAGTATTAGATATTATCAGGTCAAAAACCGATTCTGCTTTAAGGATAAGCATTGAGCAGTTAAAGGGGGCTCTCTCAAAAAAACTAAATCAGTTAAGGGATAAACTCTTGGAGATGCTTGCTACTCTGGAAGCAAATATTGATTTTCCTGATGAGGATTTACAAGCTGTCGATAGTAAGAATATCTCTTTTAATCTCAGTCAGCTAGATCGTGAGTTAAGCCTTCTTCTTGATAATTCAAAAAGGGGAAGGGTCTTTCGCGAAGGTATAAAGGTGGTTATTTGTGGTAAGCCCAATGCTGGCAAATCTTCGCTTTTGAATACATTATTAAAATGCGAACGCTCAATTGTTACTCCTATTGCCGGGACCACCCGCGACACGATTGAGGATATTTTAGATATTAGGGGCATTCCGGTGAGGATTGTTGATACCGCTGGCATAATTGAACCAAGAGATTTAATTGAAAAGAAAGCGGTTAGTCGTAGTCAGCGCTATATTCAGGATGCAGATTTGGTTTTACTTGTTTTTGATGGCAGCAGAGGCCTATCCTATGAAGATAAGATTTTAATGCGTAAGACTGAGTCAAAGCCCACCCTCGCCCTAATTAATAAAATAGACCTGAAGCAGAGAATTAAACATGCACAGATAGCCAGGCGATTCAAGCAGCCGGTTAGAATTTCCGCAAAGAGCAAGAAGAACATAGATTTGTTAGAAGAGGAAATCGCTAAATTCGTATTTAATGGCAGGATTAAATCAGGTGAAGAAATTTGGATAAGTAATCTCAGACATATTGAGAAACTTAAAAAGTTAAAAATATCAATTGTGCGGGCAAAAAAATCAGTTCACCAGAACTTACCTTATGAGCTGATTGCTCAGGATCTTAAAGAGTCAGTAGGTTTTTTAGATGAGATTCTGGGGAGGCGTTTCTCTGAGGATTTATTAGACAGGATTTTCGGTGAGTTTTGTATAGGTAAGTAATTACTGGAGGGAAGATATGGATAAGAAAAGAATCGAAAAGGCAATTAGGGATATTTTGTTGGCAATTGGTGAAAATCCTCAAAGAAGGGATCTGAAAAATACTCCCAAGCGGGTGGCTCAGATGTATGAGGAGATATTTTCGGGAATTAAACAAGATCCTAAAAAGGAACTCGAAGTAATTTTAGATCAAAAACATGATGAAATAATTCTACTCAAGGGAATACCTATATACAGCTTTTGTGAGCATCATCTCATTCCCTTCCTGGGGCGCGTGCATATTGCTTATATACCCAAGGGCGGTCGGGTTACTGGTTTAAGTAAATTAGCCCGGGTGGTGGATATTTTATCTAAACGGCCTCAGGTCCAAGAAAGGCTTACTACTCAGATTGCCGAGATTATTATGAAGAAACTTAAACCGCGGGGGGTGATGGTGGTAATTGAAGCAGAACACCTCTGTATGTCAATGCGGGGGGTAAAAAAACCCGGCATATTAACTGTGACCTCGGCTGTGCGTGGAATTTTCAAAGAGAACCAAAAAACGCGCACCGAGGCTTTAGCGCTAATTGGAGGTAAATAATGACTCATCCAATTTTTTGGCAGTGGTTGACATTGAGTTTATTTGCTGCATTTATGGGATTTTGTTTCTGTGACGGGTTTCATTTACACATCTTAAAAAAACTGCTTTGGTTTACAATCTTCATTGCCCTGGTTATATTTAGCATGCGAATCAGGGATGGGTTTGATTTGACTATTATATTACCTCCTTCGACGATATTAGCCATTTTGCTTTGCTATTTGGAAAAGAGAAAACATAAAAATTATTGAATGATTAGGTGGTTAATTGGGTGGTTAGTTTATATGGTTATGCCTTGCTTGCAATAACTGCCATTCTTGAGGTGAGAAGACCATAGTCTTGCCTTTTTTTGTGCAGAGAAAGATTTTTTTTTATTTTTATATTTTTAAAACCAGCTTTTTTAAGTAATTGAGAAATTTTTGTTTTGCTGTAAAGGCGTTCACAATAGTATCCATTTCTAAGTAGCCCCTGTTTTTTAGAAATTACAATCTCTTGTGTGTTAACTCGGTTGTCTTTAATTTCTCTTTTTCGAAAAATAATAAAATCGCTACCGGTCCTATGCCAGGAGACTGGCTCAAGTCTATTTTTTACATATACCGGGTTAGTCAAATCCAGAAATAATCTGCCCCCTACTCTCAAAATCCGATTGATCTCTCTTAACACCCGGAGGTTTTCTCTCTCTTCAGGAAAGTAGCCAAAAGAGTTAGCCATTACCAGAATAGCTGAGTAGTCATTGCTTGCTAATCTAGTTGAGCGGGCGTCGCCCTGATAAAAATTTATTTTAAGCTTTTCCTTTTTGGCTGTTTGCTTGCCTAAGTTAATCAAATAATTAGAATAATCCAGTACACTTAAATCCCGATAACCACGCTTTGCTAGTTCGATTGAATGCCTGCCCTGACCGCCGAATAAATCAAGGATTCGGTCAGTTTTATCCAGATCGAGAATCCTCTCTAATAAATCTGTTTCTCGAGAGGTGAGTTCAGCATTGCATACACTTCTTGAGTCGGTAGCTAAATAGATATGATTAAAAAAGTCCTTCCACCAATCCCCCTTTACTCTAATCATGAATTTCCTCTGAAATTAAATAGCCCATCAGAGGCAATCAAGGCAGGACTGCCTCCCCAAGGGGCAAGACGGGCAATCTCCTCTTCCTCTTGGTTTATTTGTACGTATTTTCCCAATTTTCCTTCTTGCCAAAGCGCTTCTAATTTTTTTGCATCTTCCCAGAGATTAGCAGCATAAGTCTGCAATTCCTTCAAATGCTTGAGGGTAATTATTCTTGGTCTTAGTGTGGACATCAGCGGGCCCAAAAGATACACATTACCCATTTGGACAGATTTTCTATCAATCTCATCCTGCAGCCCAGCAATAAAATCAAATCCTAAATTAAGGATAGCTTCATTTATTCTTTTAATTGCCTCTTTGACAGAAATCTTTGAGCGTAGGATTGCTGTGCTCTGAACACCTCCACCTGAACCAACATTGGTAGGAATGCCGCCAAATCTGGTGACAAAGCCGATTAATCCCTTATGGGTAATAAAACAACGAAAATCAGTCTGCCAGGATTTTAGGAATATTTTTTTATTTTGGTTATCAATCCAGGGAAATTCTTCTGCCCAAAGACTCATAGGAATAAGTGGCTGAACGATATAATCACCAATCCCTAATGCCTGCTGGATATGTTTGTCGATATCGGGTTCTTTGTGACCAATGATAATCCCCTTGCCCGAATAACCGTGCACTGGCTTTAAGATAATATTATTCCAGTTTGCCTTTGTCCATTCGATTAGGTCAGGAATTATCTTTTCTTTTTCATCGGTAGTTGAGCGGGCAAAGAATTGCCTTGTCCAGGGAGTTCGCTTTAGCGTGGTTGGATTCATTAGTTCTTTATACTCTGAAGTTATCGCTTCAAATACGCCCTTTGCACCCACTGGTTCCATTCCTCGCGGATTAACCACCAATCCTTGTTTTATTGCTTCAATCAGAGGAGCAAGATTATATTTCTTCTTTAATTTGATAATTACGTTATTATTAAAATCCAGGAATATTAAAGTAATTCTGTTATTATTCACAAATACCCGATTATTTTTTAACTCCAATTTTTCCGGACCAACCAGACAGGCAGAGGTGTCCGTCAGGCTATTGAGATATTGGACAAAATGGATGTTTTCGCCCACCTTATCGAGGGTTTCTGGTTCAGCCACCAAGGCAATAGATGGCTTTTCTCTGCCGAAGTTCTTCTGGTGAGCCTCAAGCAGCAAACTGGCAAACTCTGGTACAGGATTAAGAATGGGGTAGTCGAAATCTAATTCTATGTCAATCCCAGAGGCTTTTTTTATCTTCTCCCAGGATAATTTTGCATTCTCTTGAGCCATGCGTTGATAATCCCATCCCCCGGGACTACCCATATTCCATTCTGAATGATATCCTAAGAATTCATCTTGCATTGTCTTTCCATCCTCTTTTTAATCGAATCAAAAGGAAGTTGGCCTGCGCTAAGCAAACAACTATGGAAATTCTTTATTCCCATTAGGGGAACAAATTTATTCCTTAAGTTTTCAATCTCAAATTTTCCAATAGTATAACATAATTGATATCCGCAGGTAAGGAGATAATGTCTGAGCATTGCCTTTACCCTTTCAGTGCTGTAACCTAGCCAGCGTAGTTCATCCGCAGCTTCAGAAGGTTGCATTTTATTTATCCTTATGCCTACATCGAGCTTAGCCCTTATTGCCCTCCAGGCCTGCCTTCTTAAACCAACTAGCCTTTGCCAGGAGTGCTTTTCATATCCAAACTCATCAATTAATCTTTCTGCATAAGAAGCCCAGCCTTCATAAAAAAGCGGAGATTCAATCTGCTGACGGATTGGATTTTGAATATTGCGCCTAATCGAATCTAAGAGATGGTGTCCCGGATAAGTTTCATGGGCAGTGACGAAGATATATTCTTGATGAATATTTTCTTTAATATGGTTAATGCTTATATAAAAAAAAGCCGATTCCTTTTGATTTTTACTCAAGGGACAACTGTATGAGGCAGAGGCCCTGATTGGCGCTAAATAAAGCGGGGTTTGCCGCACCTCGATATTTTGCATTCTGGGAATTCTGATGAGATCAGATTTTACCAGGAAATCTCTTAAGCCGTTGATCTGGCTGGAGTAGAGACTCAGCAATTCTTTTTTGCTCCTTATCTTTAGTTTATAATTAGCAAGAATTTTCTGCCAACTCTTTGCTGGCTGGATATGCCTGG
>JASFIK010000009.1:0-19028 GCA_050122705.1 Candidatus Omnitrophota bacterium
ATTCGTAAGCTTAGCCTGTATCCTTCCAAGCATCCCACCGCAGTTTATTCAGTTAAAACTCTTTATACGAAGCTTCAGGAAATACTGAATAAAAGAGAAGCATTAAACATTGGCTTATCCTCAGATAATCAGATTCTTATTGAAGGCCAGTTGATTGGCGAGATGGGTACGAAGTTGATGGAAGGCTTGGCTAATTATTTTAAAAAATTGAATATCGAAAGCCTTACTCTTAAATCAGGGGTAACCGAAGAAGAATTGGAGGCTTTTATCAGGATTATATTGATGGAGCCTGAGGAGATAAAGAAATTAGGCGAATTAAGCAAAGTGTTTTTAGAAAACAATATCCAGCACATAAAGACCGCCCAATTTTCTTATGTAAAAATTGAGAAGGGCAAGAAGGCGCTTCAGGTGGAGGAGGGGAAATTAAAACTCCTGGAGGAATTAAAATTAAAGATTAAGGATTTTTCTCAAGGCAAGATTGAAAAACCCGAAGATATCGAACATCTAGAAAAAGATGTTTTCAATATGGTAACTGCTGAATTTAAGCAGCAAGGAAAGCTTTCCTCGAAAACAAAGAATATACTCAAGAAATTTATCTTGGGCTCGCAAGAGAGACAAGCAGTTTTTACCAGTTTGAATAATGCCTTGTTGGCTGCTGGTTTGCCTCAGGATGAAGCAGATAAATTAGTGGATAAGGTTAAGCAAGAGATATCAAAAAAACTCACCCCCAAACTAGGAGTAGCTGGGTTAGATAAAGAAGAGCTTGTTCGATTAAAGACAGAAAATGAGAAACTAAAAACAAAGATTAACCAACTCCAGCAAGAAATAGATGCAAAAGCCGCGAGCTTAGAGAAGTTAAGCAAAGAAAGTAAAAGGATTACTCAGGAAAAGGAAAGAATCGATAATATTGTTCACCATATGGCTGAGGGGGTGGTGGTGGTTGACCCCAAAGGAAAGGTAGTAATGCTCAATCCAGTAGCTGAGAAGCTCCTGGACTTAGGTAAGGATGCTGTAGGAGTGCCCTTAAGCAAAACCATTAAAGATGAACACTTATTGACAGTGGTCAAGAATATTGCGCCTGATAAAGATGGAGCGCTGCAAAAGGATATTGAGGTATTGAGCCAAGATGATTCCACCAAGAGGGTATTAAGAACTAGTTCGGCAGTAGTAGAAGACCCCAATGGTAAAACAGTAGGTATGGTAACCGTATTAAATGATGTCACCCGGCAGAGAGAGATTGAAAAGATGAAGTCTGATTTTGTCTCCAATGTTTCCCATGAATTGCGCACCCCCATGGCAACTATCCAGCAGAATATATCCCTATTGATGGAAGGACTGCCCGGCGTACTCAATGATTCACAGACCAAATTCCTGAATATCGCTCAAGACAATATAAAAAGATTAAAACGCCTGATTAATGATTTGCTTGATACCGCGGCTATTGAATCCGGCAAATTTAAACTTAGAATATCCCCGGCTAAGATAAATGAGCGGATAGATAATGTGGTAATCTTTCTCAAGAAATGGGCAGAATCAAAGAAGATTTCTATCCAGATGCAGCTTCTTCCAAATGATGAGGTATTAGAAATAGATAAAGACAGAATTGAGCAGGTTCTCACCAATTTAATCAGCAATGCAGTTAAGTTCACCCCTGAAGGGGGAGAGGTTTTTGTTTCTGCGCTTAAAAGAGAGCCAATGGATGAGTTTCCTCAGGGAGCAATAGAGATATCGGTGAAAGATACGGGACCAGGCATTGCTCCAGAAAATATTAAAAAGGTCTTTGAGAGATTTGAGCGGGCCGGGGCAGCCACTTCTAATGTAGGAGGCACAGGCTTAGGATTATCTATATGTCAGCAGATCGTGGCCATGCATAGCGGTAAGATTTGGGTAGAGAGTAAATTAAAGCAAGGCAGTAAGTTTTCCTTTCTCTTACCCATAAAAAGTTCTTAACAATTATTAAATACTTGCGCTATAATAAGGTTAATGATATAATTTGACAAATTAGAGGTAATGGCCAAGGAGTAATTATGGATGAGACTCAAGCAAACAAGGTATTAGTGGTAGATGACGAGAAGGATTTCTCGTTTATTATGGAATACTGGCTTAAGTCTAAGGGCTATGAGGTGAGAGTAGCAAATGATGGATATAAGGGTATAGAGCTAGTCAAGAGCTTTGATCCCAATATCGTGCTGTTGGATGTTAATATGCCTGGCATTGATGGCTTAGAGACGCTTAAGCGCATCAGAGAGTTTAATAAGGATGTGCCGGTGATTATCATTACTGCTTATATTGCAGAAGAAAGGGCAGCTGAGACATCAGATTATAATATTTCTGGCTTATTTTACAAAGATAAGGATTTTGAGGAAGGCCTTAAGTTGCTGGAATCTGTTTTAAGGACCCATAAGAAGCTTAAGAAAGACTAATTTTTTTAGGTTATTATTTTTTGTATTCCGCTCGAAAATTTGGGCGGATTTTTTGTTATCCTTTCTTCCTTCGCAAAGTAAGATTTTTACTTGACAAACCCCAATTTTATGTTATATATGGAAATACTTGTAATTTCGGTAATTACCATAACTATAATAATTCTGATAATGAATAATTTTAAAAAGAATAAGATAAATAATACAGGAAATAATAACAATAAACTAAATTCGGTAATCTCGGCAAAAGAGATTGTCGATAAATACCAGATTTCTTACCAAACTGTAAACCATTATACTGATTTTGGTTTATTGCAGGTAGTTTTCAAAAAAGGTAACATCCGATTTTATAAAAAGAATGAGGTTAAGCAGAGATTAGCAAAGATTATAAAATTAGCTCAAGAAGGCTACTCCTTGCGTTTGATTCGGCGTAAGCTAATCGGTTTATGATTTATTTTGGTTAAAGCATCCATTGGTAAGAAGTAAATTGAGAGGAAAAAATGAGTTATTACAAAGTCCTGGGATTTCAAAAAGAGCCTTTTTCTACTAGCCCAGACCCTGAGTTTTTCTATTTATCGCGCACCCATGAGACAGCATTGACAAATATCCTAATTGAATTACGCTTAAAGCGCGGCTTAAGCGTAATCTTAGGCGATATTGGCACCGGCAAAACCAGCCTCTCCCGCAAACTTATTCAGGAGCTAAAAGAAAGAGAGGATTTTATTTTTCATATGATCTTAGAGCCCTCCTTTGAGAATGAAGGATTGTTTTTAAACTACCTATTACAGAATTTCGAGATCCCTTTATCTAACCCTAATGCAAGCCTAATAGACTTAAGGGCAGCATTAGAGGAATTTCTGTTTCAGAGGGGGGTAACCGAGCATAAAACCGTCTGCTTAATTATTGATGAGGCGCAGAAGTTAAATGAGGTCTCCTTAGAGGTAATGCGTGTGTTGTTGAATTATGAGACAAATGAGTATAAACTACTGCAGATAGTCTTACTCGGTCAATTAGAACTCCACACTAAAATCGCCAACATGCTCAATTTCTTTGACCGCATTAGTTTCAAATATACCCTTAATCCCTTGAATTTTGATGAGACAAAAGAAATGATTGAGTTTCGCATCAGACAGGCAGGATACAAGGCAAATATGCATTTATTCCTTGATGAGGCAATAAGGGAAATTTATCAATATACCCGTGGTTATCCCAGACAGATAACCATGCTTTGTTATAAGGCACTAAAAACCCTAATGCTTAAAAAGAAGATTGCGGTTGATGCGGGGTTGATTGAGGAGATTATCCATGAGGAGGTACGCACTGGATGGAAGAGAAAGGACCTCTTACTCCAGAGAGAGAATTATTGAAGATTATTGAAGAGCCAGGCACAAAGGTTAAGGCTCCCTCAATAAAGGCAAGGCAGAATTTTTTTAGTTTATTTTCGCCAATTGCCTTAAAGGCCAGATTTTCATTCTTAAAGGCAAGATTCAAAGGAGGAGTTGGCCTTAAGTGGTTATCCCAATTAGAGATTAAGACGATTAACCGAATCTTGGAGCTTTGTATCTTTGTTTTAATATTTTATTTAGTGAGTAACTTTGCTATTTCGATGATAAATCTAAACAAAGATCCAAGCCTGGCATTCGAGATTAATGAGGCTAGCGTCTCTTCAGCGCTTGTTGAGGCCTCACTGCTTAAAGCAGATGCCTATTATTTAGGGAAAGCAAGGACAAGAGATATTTTCAAAATGGGCTTAACCAGTGTAGCTGATGCTGAGCAGATAACCGAGGTGCCTGTTTCAGGAATATCCGAAGCAGTTGGAAAACTAAAGTTAGTTGGTATCTCTTGGTCTGATGACCCGGATATAATTATTGAAGATACACAGGTCCAGAGGGCTTATTTTTTAAAAAGGGGACAGAAGATTAATGATTTTACAGTAAAGGCAGTGTTTAAAGACAAGGTCATTTTAAGTTACAATGAGGAAGAGGTAGAGCTAAAATGAGACAACTATTCTTGTTGACCATCTCCTTCTTTTTGTTATCTGCAATAATATTTGGGGCAGAAGAAAATTATGCCCAGCTACAAACTACTGCCAAGACGCCCTCGTTGGTTAGCTATCCTGAAACCACCCAGCCCGCAGATACTGAGGCTACGGATACTCAGGTTGCTGCGGATGTCCAGACTACTGATGCCTCACCTCAAGATAACCCTGATAAAACTGATTCTCTGCCTAAAAGCATAGAGGATAGGATTTCTTTGGATCTACGCAACATTGACGTGGTTGATGCCTTAAAATTCTTATCCATGAAAGCAGGGATGAATATTATTGCCACTAAATCAGTTACTGGCCGGGTTACCCTGATGGTAGAAGACGTACCGATTAAGGATATTTTTGATATTATGTTGCGCAGTAATAATCTGGCTTATGATAAACAAGGTGAGATCTATAATGTGATGACCAAGAGTGAATACAAAGCCCTTTATGGAAAGGACTTTGCTGATGTGCGCCAGGTCCAGACCTTTCGTCTCCAATATGCAATCCCTTCTCAGGCATTTAGCCTCTTAGATGCCCTAAAGAGTGAGATTGGACGGGTTTTTGTTGATACTGAATCAGGCAGTGTACTGATTATGGATTCTCCTGAGAAACTCCAAACAATGCAGGATGCTTTACAGAGATTTGAAGAAAAGAATCTGGTACAGGTTTATAGCCTAAATTATGCTCAGGCCAAGGATGTTGAGGAACAGCTAAAGACACAGCTTGATGCCAAGGCTGTAGGTTTAATCAGGGCTGATGAGAGGAATAATCAGGTAATTGTTCAGACTCTACCTGAACGCATGAAGCAAATCGAAAGATTAATCAATCTTTTAGATAAGAAGACCAAGGAGATACTTATTGAAGCGCAGATTGTTAAGGTTAAACTATCCGATGATATAAGTACTGGGGTTGAATGGGAGGGATTATTTGATTTAGCCCTTGGCTCTGGCTTATCCTATCTTGGTTCATATCCATTTAGTGCAGTTCAGGCAACTACTGATGTCTGGCGTTCAAGACAGCAGGTCTTAACAGATGTTGGTTATGTTGGTTCCTACCCATTCAGTGGAACCAGCACAGATTACTCAGCCGGAAGATCCAGCATTGCTACTCAAGAAATGCATTTAGGCGCAGTGAACGAAAACTATGACTTTGATTTGATTATTAAATGCCTGCAGACCTTAGGTGAAACTAGGGTTCTTTCTAATCCCAGACTAGCAGTAGTGAATAACCGGGAGGCAAAAATACACGTAGGAGAGGAAATACCTTATGTTATTTCTACCACTGTGGGGGCTGGTGAATCCACTGCCAGCGTAGCTGAAGAGGTGCTATTTGAGGAAGTAGGTATATTACTCTCGGTTGTTCCGAATATAAATGATGAGGGATATGTAACCATGAAGGTAAAGTCAGAGATTAGCAGCCTGCTTGATTATTACATTACGCCAACAGGGAATCAGATACCGATTAAAGACACTTCTACAACCGAAACTACGATAATGGTTAAAGAGGGTTCGACTATTATTATTGGCGGACTGCGTAAGGAGCAGGAGATAGACAGTTCACGGCAGGTGCCGTTTCTCGGCAGTATCCCATTTTTGGGAAGATTGTTTAGCGTAAAATCAAACACTAAGGAACGCACAGAATTATTGATTATACTTACTCCCAAGTTAATTACTGGCGATTTTTTGCTTACCAGGGTAGAGGGAACCGGGGTAGGAAAACAGGCAATTAAGTCAGTTAAGGATTATTCTGAGTTAAAGGCTGAGGTTTTTGTCCCCTTGGATGAGTCAGATAAACCGGCTTTGATGCCTAAGGGCTTTAAGTTGCAAACAAGGTGATTTTATTATACAATGATAAGACATAATCATATGAGGAATAGATATCTTAAACTATATCTGTGCTTAGTCAGCTGCCTCCTTTTCTTGAGTATCTTATATACGCCATCATTTCTCTTAGCGCAAGAAAGATGGAGCTCGCAAAGCGAAAAGCAGAAGTTATTTGATTTACTTCAGGATGCTGAAGAAGATCTTTCCTCAACCCGGCAATCCCTTAAAGAGCTCAAAGACCTTCAGGCAAAGAGAGAAAAAGAGATTACTGATTTTAATCAAGCACTTCAGGCTCTTAGTCAACTTAGAGAAGAACTTAGCAATTCCCAGGCAGCGTACCAGGAGCTAAGCCAGGAGAAGCTTGCCTTGGAGATGATAAACCAGAGGCTTACTTCTCAACTTAAGGAGCTTACCAGTGAACAACAAGCACTCCAGAAGGAAAACCAGATCCTAAATAAGTCTCTGGAGGCTGCTAATAAGCAATTATCAGTTCAAACTGAGGCTAACCAGGGCTTTAGCCTCAAGAATCAGGGGTTACTTACTCAACTTAAACAATCCCAGCAAGAAATAGCTGAAGCTGAAAAAGCCAGTCAGCAGCTAAACCAGAAATATCAGGCTCTACAGACTGATTACCAGAAGTTATCCGAGCAGTTGGATAGCTCTAAAAATAAGCATTCTATAGAAATCGCACAATTCCAAGAGCAAATCACTAATCTTAACCAGAAACTCGCCCAACTTGAGTCTGATTCAAAAAATGAATTTACTGCTCTTAAGACAGAAAAAGAAAAGCAGCTTGCTCAATTAAATAATAGCATAACTCAGCTGCAACAGGAATTAGCCAGCTCTCAGAAAAGCTATAGCCAGCTTGGTCAGGAGAAACAGTCTCTGGAAGCAAGAAACCAGCAATTACTCACTCAACTCGAACTATCCAAAGAAGAAAAGCAAACACTACTTAGCAAACTTAATCAAGAGAAGCAGACCCTGGAGGGTGAAAACCAAAAGCTTACCTCTCAACTTAAGGAGCTCACCAGTGAACAGCAAGCACTCCAAAAGGAAAACCAGATTCTAAATAAGTCCCTGGAGGCTGCTAATAAACAATTAGTCTCTTTGGGTGAGATTCGCCAGGAGTTTAGTAAGGAAAGAGAAACACTACTGGCCCAGATTAAACAATCTAAAGATGAATTGATTGGGGCCCAGAAAACCAGTCAACAGCTAAATCAAGATTATCAGTCTCTGCAGGCTGATTACCAGTCCCTACAGACTGATTACCAGGATTTATTTGACCAGTTAGCTGATTCTCACCAAGATTATTCTACCTTAAGAGCAGAAAAACAAACTGTGGAAGATAACAACCAACAATTACTTACCCAGCTTGAAGAGTTAATTACCGAACAGCAGAACTTGGAGAAAGAAAACCAGGAATTGAGCCAGCAGAACGATTTTCTCAGGGATAAATACATTCTTGCTGTTCAGGAATCAAGCGAATCAAAACAAAGATATGCCTCTTTAGAAGAAGAAAGGGATTCGCTGAATATTTTATTTAATCAGGCAAAGGATTCAATCAGTGAATTGCAATTAGCTAAACAGGCCCTGGACCAACAGGCGCAGAATCAGGACCAACAACTCAAGGATTATCAGCAAAGGCTCCTTTCTCAACAAGAATTAGATAAACAATACCAATTCTCTAAGCAAGAGATTTTTAAAATTAACCAGGACTATGAGCAATTAAAGCAAAAATATAAAGAACTCCAAAAGGAGAATGAATTGCTTAGAGGTAAATACGCAAAACTTCCCGAGGAGAATGCGGTGTTGCACTATAATTTAGGTGTTTTTTATACCCAGAATCGAGATTATCAAAAAGCAATCCAGGAGTTCCAGAAGGTTATGGAAATAAAGCCGGATGACCCAGAGGCTACTTATAACTTGGGGGTGATTTACGGAGAATATATGGATGATAAAGAGAAGGCAATCATCTATTTTAAAAAATACCTTGCTTTGTCTCCTGATGATGCGGATGCTGATCGGGCAAGGAGATATATTGTTACCTGGGAGACATTCCAGCAGAGCCAGTAAATGAATAAATTTATTTCCGCAAAAGAAATAGTTAAGAAATACCACCTTTCCTATCAGAAGGTAAATCGATATACTGATGCTGGTTTATTGAGGGTGGTATTTAAGCGTGGCAATACGCGACTGTTTAATCGTCAGCAATTACATAAGCGCCTTAAGCAGATATCTACCTTGTCTCGCGAGGGATATTCCTTTAGGCTTATTCGAAAGAAGTTAGTAGGGATATAATATATGAAGCCAACACTATTTCTATTAACATTCTTGCTGATTTGTTTAATAAATCCGCTGAGTGCTGGGGAGGGTGATTATATCTCACTGGATTTGCGTAATATTGATGTAACTGATGCCTTAAAGTTTCTTGCTACCAAAGCAGGATTGGATATTATACCTACAAATGAGGTTTCTGGTCGTATCACCCTAATGGTAGAGAATGTCCCGGTTAGGGATGTGTTTGATATTATGCTGCGCAGCAATAACCTGGCTTATGCAAAACAGGGAGATATCTTTAATGTGATGACTGAGAAGGAATATAAGGCACGCTATGGCAGGAACTTTTCTGATATACGCCAGGTGCAGGTATTCCGTCTCAAATACGCAGTCCCTGAGCAAGCTTATAACCTTTTGGATACACTTAAAAGCGATATCGGTAAGATTCTACTGGATACTGATTCTGGTACGCTATTAGTAATGGATACCCCTGAGAAGATTAACGAGATGGAGGCAGCGCTTAGTGCAATGGAGGAGAAAAAGGGGATTATCCGCATATTTAATCTAAAATATGCCCTGGCTGAGGAGGTTGAAAAACACCTTAAGCAACAGTTAGACGTAAAAAAGGTTGGTTCAATCAAATCTGATGAGCGCACTAATCAGGTAATTGTGCAAACCCTGCCTGATCGAATGAGTGATGTTGAGAAGCTGATTCAGGGATTAGACCAGCAAACCAAGCAGATTCTCATTGATACCAAAATTATTCAGGTTAAATTATCCGACGAGTTAAGTACTGGGGTTGAATGGGAAGGAATATTTGACTTAGGCAGAGAATACGGTTTATCTTATCTTGGTTCTTATCCCTTTAGTGCGGTTCAGGATTCCACTGATGACTGGCGTTCAAGAGAAGAGGTTTTTGCAGATGTTGGCTATGTTGGTTCTTATCCGTTTACTGGCACCTCTACAGATTATGCTGCAGGCAAACAGACTATTGGCACTGAAGAGATGCATTTAGGAGTAGTGAGCAGACAGGATTTTGACCTAATCATTAAATATCTTAAAACCTTGGGCGATACCAGAATTCTTTCCAGTCCCAAGCTGGCAGTAATCAATAATAAAGAGGCAAAAATTCATGTAGGCCAGCTGCAGAAGTATGTGATAACTACCACTACTCAAGGTGAGGCTACTCAGACAGTTTCCGAGGATGTTAATGATTTAGAGGTTGGTACCAGGCTTTTTATAACCCCAACCATAAACGACGAAGGATTTGTAACCATAAAGATAAAACCCGAAATTACCAGTGTAATTGATTACCTAGAGACATCCCAGGGGAATCAAATACCAATTGTTGAGATTGTAACTGCCGAGACTATTGCGATGGTAAAAGACGGTACGAGTCTATTGATTGGTGGCTTAAGCCAGGAAGAGAATACCAGCACTATTAAGCAGACTCCTTTTTTGGGTAAGCTACCTTTAATCGGTGAGTTGTTCAGATATAAGACAACCAAGACCACCCGTAATGAATTGCTGGTTCTGGTCACACCGCATATTATAAGAGGAGATGAGTTGACTACTGGTTATACCAGAGATTTTGGCCATCGGCTGGATAAGGAGTATCAGGATTATCGCCCTTTCACCGAAGAAGTGCCGGAAATCGGGCTTAAGGGCTACCAGGGTTATCAGTCGCTTGAAAAATCAGAACCCTTGTCCGGAGGATTAAAGCCGGCAAAAAATCTTTAGGAAGGAAAAAATGAAAAGATATTTTCCCCAGTTTATAATCTTATCCTTCATCTTTGCCTTTGGCGTAAGTCTGAATGCCCTTGCCGAGGAAGAAGACTATGAGCAGCTCAAAAAGGAATACCAGGCAGTTTTAGCTGACCGCGATAATATTCTTGCTCAAACCAAAAACTTACTGCAGTATAAAGATAAATATCTCAACTTGCAAAAGGAGATTGATGAACTAAAGGCTGAGAATGAAGATTTATTTCTCCAGGATCAAGAAAAGGCCTCTCAAATTAAGATACTCAATGAAAAGATTAAAGAATTGGAAGAGTTACAAATTTCTTTAGCCCAAGAGAGAGAGGACCTCCAGAATTCTCTTGAGAAGTTGAAAATTGAGTATAAAATACTACCCGAGACGAGGAAAGAGATCGCTGAGTTAAAAAAAGAGAATACCCAGCTACTTAGGGATTATAAGGAATTAGAGGTAAAAATGAGTCGTTTAGAGGAAGCGAGAATCGATGCAGCAGCTCAGACTGAGATTTATCGTAGTCAATTAAATGAGTATAGGAAAGACTATGAGGAGGCGCTAGAGAAGAATCGTAGACTCGAAAAGGAAGCCTCCCAGACGCCCAAGAAATTCGCGGAATTGGCACGCGAGAATAAGGTGCTGATTAAACAGACCGCGCTGATGCACTATAATTTGGGCATTTTTTATACTCAGAATAAGCAATATTCGCGGGCAATCGCTGAATTTGAAAAGTCACTTGAACTTAACCCAGATGACCCCTATGCCCATTATAATTTAGGTTATATCTATGCAGAATATTTAGTTAATCGGCCAAAGGCAATTGCGCACTTTCGACATTTCTTAAGGTTAGCCAAAAGCGATGATAAGGATGTGGATTGGGTAAAGAAATACATTCTCACCTGGCAGACTTGGGAAGGCAAGGAGCCAATGCAGTAAGGTAGTAGAATAAGGAGGCAAAAAATGAAGAGGTTAGTTTTGGCAGTGTTAATCTTTGGTTTTTTAGTTGCTGGTAGTGATGAGTCATTGGCTTTTTGGTGGTGGGAACGCAAGGAAGAGGTAAAGCAGGCTCCTGTGGCTGAAGAGATAAAAAAGCCAGTCCAGCAGCAAGTAGCTGAGGAAGAGGCAAGGAGGGCTGCTGAGGCCCAAGAGGCAAATAGGCTTGCTGAACGGCAAAAAATGGCAGAGGAAGAGGCCTCCAGGAAAGAAGCGGCTCAACAGGAATTAAGGGAATTAAAGCAAAACAAGGTTGAGGAATTAAATAATACTGAGTGGCAGATTGAACTTTCTTTATTTGAGGGAGGCAAGAAGAGTACAGACGTGATAACCTTTAAGGATAATCAGGTAGTTTCCGCTAACCTCAGCAGGGCAGGTTTCAGCCCAACAAATTATACCCTGACTGTTCAAAAAAACGGCATTGTTGTCTGGGAAACAATGCAGACATCAACAAGGGGCGAGATTGCCTTTTGGCGGGGTGAGTTTGATTCGAGCTTGAATAAGTTGCGGGGGATTTTAAGTCATAAGCTGAGTAATAAGACAAGCCGCGATTATTATTTCTGGAGTACACAGAAGAAGATGCTTCCCGTAGTCTCCAGTGAAGAGGAATAGAGATAATGTATGAGGAGCATTGGGGATTAAAAGAAAAACCTTTTGAGAATACGCCTGACCCCAGGTTTATTTATTATTCGCATCAGCATCAAGAGGCACTTTCCCGGATGCTCTATGTCGTGCGTGAACGAAAGGGGGCGGCATTTTTAAGCGGAGAGTATGGCAGCGGCAAGACCTTGTTAAGTCGGGTGCTATTGGAAAAGTTACAGGAGGAGAATCAGTGCCAAAGTGTATTTATCTTTAATCCCCGCTTATCGAGTCTGGATTTTATCAGAGAAATCGTATATCAATTAGAAGGCAGCAAGGAGACGTCCTTAGATAAGATTAATTTATTTCATAACCTACATAAAATCCTGCTTTCTAACCACGATGCCGGTAAACATACTGTGGTTATAATTGATGAGGCGCAGGCAATTGCTGATCAAGATATCTTTGAGGAGTTGCGCCTGTTGTTGAATTTCCAATTGAATAACCTTTTTCTTTTATCTATTGTTCTCATTGGTCAGCCAGAATTAATCCAGAAGGTAATTAATCTGCCTCAATTAAGGCAGAGGATAGCAGTGAATTTTCATCTGCGCGCATTAGATGAAGAAGGTACTAAGCAGTACATACAACACCGCTTAAAGGTGGCTGAGGCAAAGCGCCAGATATTTGATTCAGCAGCCCATAAGGAGATATACCTTAACTCATTTGGCATACCGCGACAGATTAATAATATTTGCGATTTGGCTTTATTAGCGGGTTATGGCAGTGGATTGGATATGATTGATAAGGAGACAATTCTTCAGGTAAGCGAGGATTTAGAAGGGCTATACCCACGCACAAAGGAGAGCATAGAGGGTGAAAGAAAAATTTAGAATTTCCGATATTTTTAAAAAATCAAAAATTGGTAAGGGTCGCTCAAGCCATGGGATAAGGTTTCACCAGGCAAAGCCAGAACAAACCACCCAGTCACAGCAAGAGCCGCAAGATAGGCACATTCGCCCAAGTGTACCGAGCAAAACCTTAATCAGTAGTCCATTATATACTCAGGCAGTACAACTTGCACAGAAGATATATTCGGATCAAGGCGAAAAATCAAACCTGGCTAAAGGGGTATATGCCTCGGTCAAAGAAATGATTAATTTAATAACTGCAGGCGATACCACATTGTTAAAAACTGCCCTGGCTGATTATTCTCAACCCGAAGAATATCTTTATTATCATGTAGTAAATGTGTGCATTATTTCTCTGCACATTGGACTGGGATTGAATTATGATGATTCGCGCTTGAATGAATTAGGAATTGCTGCCTTTTTTCACGATATTGGTTTATCCAAATATATGCAGATAATCAAAAAGCCCAAGAGGCTTAAACTGCAGGAAATATCAGAGGTTAAGCAACATCCACTTATTGGCACCCAGATGCTCAATAAGATTAGTGAGAGCCTTAATCAGAGTATCTTTGAGGTGATACTAAAAGAGCATGAGCGGATAGATGGCTCAGGCTATCCTAATCAGCTCCAAGAAGATGAAATTCTGGAGTATGCTCAGATAGTTGGTTTAAGTGATGTATATGAGGCAATGATTCATTCACGGCCTTATCGGGCTAAGCATACTCCTTTGGAAGTAATTAAGTCGTTACTGGAGAAGAAATACAGCTTTGCCAATAAACTGATCAAGGTCTTAATTGAGCGGATTGGTATTTTTCCTGTAGGCACCTTTGTTATGTTGAATACCAAAGAGGTTGCTCAGGTGCTTAAAGGGAATATTGATTCGCCCTTGCGTCCAATAGTAGAGATAACCTTTGATGCTACTGGCAGGAGATTAAAGGAGACGCGCCAGATTGATTTAGGCGATAATCCTACTACTTACATTTTTGGAATATCCTCTGAGCCGGGTACAGAGGATTAGTTACTTTTAAAGAGATGCTTCAGAAACCCATATTAAGAATAATTTTGATAATTTTTATCACCTTGGTGTGCGTTATTTCAGCATTTTCTGCAGTTCATCAGATGTCTAAACTAAGAGAAGCCAGGGTCTTGAATATCCGACTCAATGAGAGGCTGGCGCGGATATTAAATGAAAAGGAAAAATTACAGGAAGAGCTTAACCAGGCTGAGGAAGAATTGGTTAAGCTTCGTCTCTCTTTAGAGGAGAAGGAAAGAGCAATAAACCAAATGGGCAATGCCAATTTACTTAGAGAGAGCTTAATTGATGCCCGGGAGAGAATCCAGCAGTTGAATCAAAGCCTGAATCAGATTAAGCATGAGAAAACTGCCTTAGAGGATTCAAATCTGGATATGTCAAACCGCCTTAAGAATAGCACCCAGGAGTTAATTCGCGTGGTTGAGGATTTAAAACTCAGCCAAAACCAATTAAAGGATATGGAGAAAACCCAGGTTTTACCTTTGAAGGAAAGAATAGATGAATTGAATAAATTCAGGCAAGAGAAGAACCAGGAATTAAGTAGACTGGAAGAAGAGTTAGTTAGGTTAGAAGAGCTTGAATCTGCTTTGGCCCAGAAGGAGAAGAGGATAAAATACTTAGAGTCAGAACTGGCCCAAAAGGATGATTATCAGACAGATACTCTCTACGGAAGCGCAAAGGGACAGATTAAGCGACTTTCTGAAATCTTAATCAGTAAGGAATTGGAGCTCGATAAATCAAGGAAGGAACTTTTGGATTCAAAGGAAGAGCTTAATAGGCTACAGGCAAGAATAGTCCAGTCAGAAGAGGATCTTCAAAAGAGTCAGTTGAGCCAAGATGAGATTAAAAAATTAGAGGCAGAGAAATTCTCTATGGAATATCGCTTAAGGGAAGCGCAGGTTGAATTGGCCCAAAAGGAAGGCTTAATTGGTTCGCTGGAGAATGAGCTAGAATCGCTTAATCAGGAAATCGCAAAACAGGAGCAAGAAAAGGAATTAATTACCTCTAGATTAGCGCGCACAGATCTTGGTAGGGCTCAAGCTGAGGATAAACTCACCCAGCAGGCAGTCCGTTTGGAAGAGATAAACTTTCTTTATCAGGATCTTAAAAACCAGATAAACCAGATTTCTGAGGTTCTTGCGGAAAAGGAATTAGAACTCAACCGTAGAGAGGAGGAGGTTGCCTTTCTTAAAGAAGAGGTTGTAATTTTGAATTCCCGCTCAGCCAGAATGGAGAAAGAATTGGCTGAGGCTAAAGAGCGCCAGCAAAAGACAATGGATGATTTGGTGGCAGCAATGAGTTTAAATGCTGCTTTACAGGAAAGGTTAGCCGATACTCATCCATCCTCGGAGTCGAGATTATCTGGTTACGATATACAAGACAAAAGAGAGGCTGAAGAGTTTCGGCGAAAGATCGAGGTATTCTTAGAGCCTGAAGGATAAGACACATCTCTATAAAGATGATGCAATTCAAAAGAATCTTAATTTTATCTCTAATTATTATGAGCTGCACACCCTTAGCTTATGCTCAGGATTATAAGGTAGAGGCAAGAAAGCATTATCAGATTGGTAATTTTTATTATCAGCAGGGGCGATATAAAGAGGCAAAAGAGGAGTTTAAGAAAGCATTAGATTTACTCAATAAACAAGAAGAGGTTATATCAAGGGTAGAAGTAGTCCAGCCAGAGATAGTGGTAGCACAGCCGGAGGCTGAAGAGCCATTGGTTGAGTACGTGATTGGGTCAGGAGATGTATTATATATCTTTGTCTGGCAGAACCCTGATTTGAATCAAGAGGTAATCGTGAGACCAGATGGAATGGTTTCTTTTCCTTTGGTTGGCGATATTCCTGCTGTTGGCTTAACCATTACCCAATTTGACCAGGAACTCACAGACAGACTAAAGGAATATGTTAAGTATCCAGAGGTTTCTATTTCGATTAAGAAATTGGGAGGCAGAAAGGTTATTGTTTTAGGTCAGGTAAAAAGCCCTGGGGTTTATTCAGTAACCGGAGCAAGAACCATATTAGAGGCAATTGGCTTAGCCGGCGGTTTTACTAGGGATGCAGTTTCTTCCAGTGTAGTATTAATTCGGGGAGGATTCCAAACTCCGCAAGCACAAAGAATTAATTTAAGCAAAGCAATTAAAATAGGCGATCCAAACCAAAACGTTGCTTTAGAATCCGAGGATATTGTCTTTGTTCCCAAGAAATTCATTGCCAACCTAAATTATTTTTTAAGTCAAATTCTTGACCCTATTTCTAAGGGTGTCTATACATCGAAGGCGATTATGACCTGGTAAGAAAACAAAAATGTCTCCTCACCCACGAAAATCTTTAAATCTCTTAAGTTTTTTTATTATCTTATCAATATTAGTTCTTCCCCCTGCTTTTACTCAGGAAGGAACAGGGGAGAGTGAGCTTGCCGGAGAATTTTTTGGTATACCTGTTTCCCTGGGGAACTATTACTTTGCTAAAAGGGTAGTTTTAACCTTTGATGCACAATGGCGGGGAGTTCCTCAAGATGCGGAAGAATTAGAGGATTTAACCTGGCAGGAACTCCTTTTTTCCTACGAGGCATTTAGAAGGGGTATACAAGTAACCAATGAAGAAAAGGAAGCAGAGATAGATAAGATAATGCAGGCAGAAAAGGCAGAATTTAACTGGAAAGAGGATAAGAAGGAATACGCCAAGTGGGTTGAGGATAAAATAAAGGGCCCGGTTGATTTATTCGAGAATCAGATCGAGCATTTATTAAGAATTGAGAAACTCAGGCAGCAGGTTTTAGGAAGTATTGAGCCAGAGGCTACCAAAAAAGAGGCGTATGATAAATTCCTTGATGAGTATAATTCATTAGGGGTTGAGCTGATTCAGTTTGAGGACTCCCAGCTACAAGAGGCAGAAAAATTATACAGGCAGGCCAAATCAGACCCTGAGGCTTGGGAGGAGAAAAAGCAAGAAAAGCCAGAGGCATTCAAAAATTTATCAGGTCCCTATGCCCTGGATTTCCTGATTAATCTTTGGGGTTTCCAAAGAGAAGATGCCTATAAGATGATTAAGATGAAGCCAGGTCAATTTTATAAGCCCTTCCCCATCTATAAGGGCTATGCAGTGCTTAAGATTATATCAACCAGAAAGGCAGACCCTGAGAAATTCGATGAGAGAAAAGAACAATATTTTGATAAGGTCAAGAATATAAAAAAATATCAAGGCTTTAAGGATTGGGCAGCAGGATTAAAGAAACAAGCCAATATTAAGGTATTCATAAAACCAACTACTGAGCAAGCAGAATCAGAGGAAAATGAAAGTTCAGAATAGGTGTTACCAGAAAAGCCCAGATATTGTCTCCAGAAGAATCGCCAATGAGTTTATCCTGGTTCCCATTAGGCATAATGTCGGCGACTTAAAGAGTATCTATACTTTAAATGAGGTTGCTGCCCGAATCTGGGAGTTAATTGACGGCAAGAGGAATACAGAGCAGATAAAAAATATTATTGTTGATGAATTCCAAGTATCCCCCAAAGAAGCAGAAGAAGACCTGATTGAGCATCTGCAGAAGCTAGAGAAAATCGAGGCTATAAAATAGATTTTAAATGAAATGTCCTCATATACCTCTCGTTAAATACGTTCAGTTTAGCGAGCGATTAGGTAAACAAGTTTTAGCCGAGAGGATTCCCATCAATGGCTCATTTGAGCTTACCTTCCGCTGTAACCTTCGCTGCACTCATTGCTATTGTAATCTGTCAGCCAATAACCAAGCTGCAATTGAAAAGGAATTAAGCACCGAAAAGGTATTTGATATCTTTGACCAGATTGCTGAGTCTGGGTGTCTATGGCTGTTACTTACCGGAGGAGAGCCTTTTCTGCGCAAAGACTTTTTAGAAATCTATACTTATGCCAAAAAAAAGGGCTTGCTTATTTCCTTATATACTAATGGTACGCTGATTACGCCAGAGATTGCCGATTATTTAGCAGAGTGGCCTCCCCATGAAGTGGAGATAACTCTATATGGCTCGAATCAAGAGACTTATGAAAAAATAACTGGAGTTCCTGGTTCATTTAAACGCTGTCAGATAGGCATTGATTTGCTTTTGCAGAGAAAGATCCCCTTGAGCCTGAAGACCATGGTGATGAATTTAAACTGTGGTGACCTCAGTAAAATGAAGGAGTATGCCCAAAAGTTAGGGGTTGGATTTCGCTTTGATCCAGAGCTTAATCCGCGCTTAGATGCTGGAAATAATTTTAACAATTTAAGATTATCACCTGAAGAAGTAGTAAGGCTAGATTTAGATGATGAGAAAAGAGCAAATGCTTGGCAGGATGTTTGTTTAAGGCTCATACAGCCTTTTAAATCTGATAAGCTATACGTATGCGGAGCAGGGGTGCATACATTTCATATCGACCCTTATGGGAAAATGAATGCGTGTATGCTATCTCGTTTTGAGAGTTATGATTTACATTTATACTCATTTAAAGAGATATGGAACCGATACATACCACAGCATTTATCCCTTGAGGCTCAGGGTGATTATCCATGCGGTAAATGCGAGTTAATATCTTTGTGTGGAAGGTGTCCT
Organism: Candidatus Omnitrophota bacterium; assembly: GCA_050122705.1. Classification (GTDB taxonomy): domain Bacteria; phylum Omnitrophota; class Gorgyraeia; order Gygaellales; family JAHJCI01; genus JASFIK01. The sequence continues at coordinate 18,389 of JASFIK010000009.1, forward strand.
GGCTGGGCGTGGTTGGAGAATGGTAATTTAGAGGCACCGGTTGAGTACCTCTGTCAGATAGCTCATCTTCGGGCAGAGGCCTTTAGCGCATAACTACTTTAACTGGGAGGTGAGTAAAGATGAGGGAAAAAATACGCAAACACTACAGCAAGCCACAGATTAATCAGGTTGAATTGAACTTAGAAGAAGCTGTGTTAGCAGCTTGTAAGACAGGGCCAGGAGCCAGCCATCCATCAGGCCCGACAAAGAATACTAGATGCGACCACGCCTCAGGCTGTCTGAATGGGACATATGGCTCTTAATAGTGAGAAAACAAAACCCAAAGGAATATAATATTGCTATAGGAGATATAGGAATTTCTTTTATTTTTGATCAAAGGGTTTTTAATGATCGGTTCGAATATTATGCAGATGAATTCGTTGCGGATGATAATAAAGCGGAAATTAAATTAGATATACATCGTAGCAATATTCCCAAGGATTCGAACAGAGAAAAGCTTTTTGACTCAAAGACCAACTGGTCGCTTTATCGCCATAACGGAAAATATATATTGCGGGATTGTTGCTTTGATTCAAGTAATCCTCCGGAGAAGCTGATTATTCTGGAGCCTGATTTTAAATCCGGTGACATTTACTTAACA
>JASFIK010000010.1:0-18280 GCA_050122705.1 Candidatus Omnitrophota bacterium
TTTTGGGCTACCTCCTTTTTTCTTGCCACGGGCCATCTTGGCGCAAGAAACATCGCCCTTCTTGTCCACGTAGTAAAGATAACCCTTCTTTCTCTTGATGCCTAACTTTGCTACCTTTGTTGCCATCCTGTTTCACCTCCCTTCATCGTTTGCTATTGGTTATTATTAGCTCCAGCCATTAATCAAGAATTTTCTTCTCCCTCTTAACTTTAACTGAATTCGCTGGAGGTTCACTCCTATTAGGTTCCCACTCTCACTGGTTGTAAAATCTGCCTGAGCATTGCCACCGCTGATAATACTGCCAGGAAACTGGTCTTCGGATTATCAGGATGCACTATATTCTCCACCCGGGTTATTATTTTACCCGCATCTGACTCTATGTAAACCTGGTGGATGTTTCTTTTTATGCTGGGTGAAGCAATAATCTTAACCTGCGTCCTTGCTTGCCCAATGCCCGCCAAACTTAAAACACCCGCCACATTAATATTCTGAGGAAAGAACCTCATTGCCTGAAGCGCATTACCTGAAAATAATACCCTATCCTGGGTAATTCTGTCAAGCCTTATCCCTTTTTTCCTAACATAATCTATATTTGATAAGGATCTGGGGTGTTTGCGGGTGGTGAGTATAATCTTTTTTATTTCTTTCTGGGCGGCTGCTTTTAAAGCATCGATCCCGCAGATTGCTCCACTGGGAATATAGACCTTAGCCTGTTTTCTCTTGGCCATGCGGCTTAATTGATGTATATGAGTAACCACTCCTCCTACGCTCATAATCATAATATCGCGCCCTTTATTTAGAGCCTTCTTGGCAATAAACAAAGAGCTCTTAGCACTTGCTGCCTCAATTACTAAATCAGACCTTTTGATTAAATAATCTAATCGAGGGGAAAGCAAGGCCTTGGTTTTTAATTTTCTGACTAAACCCCGGGCCTTATTCTTGTCTATATCATATAGAGAAGTCAACTCTGCCTGAGTAGTAAAATCTCTGGTGATTACCTTTGCTAGAGAAGTCCCTATTGCACCACAACCAACAATGCCAATTCTCTTTTTTTTCGTCATACAGATCTCTATCCCTTAGGAGGCTTTACAATAATGTTATCAATCAGTCGTGTCCTGCCAATCCAAACTGCCAAGGCGACTAAAACCTTATCCTTAATTAACCTCACTGGCTTTAACTCATTTAAATCTACTATTTCAATATATTGAATCCGGGCGGCTTTTTCCCTTTTAATAATCCTGTGCATCAGGCGAATAATCTTTGCTGAATCAGTTACCCGCTGCTTAACCATTATCCTGGCTTTTCTTAAAGCCTCAGGCAAAACAACTGCGGCCCTTCTCTGCCTCGCAGTCAAATAAGCATTGCGCGAACTCAAAGCCAGACCATCCGGCTCTCTGATGATCGGAGAAACTCTTATCCTGAGGGGGAGGTTAAGATCCTGAATCATCTGTTGGATTATGATTGCCTGTTGGGCGTCCTTTTGTCCAAAGTAGGCAATATCAGGCTGGATAATATTAAAGAGTTTAGTAACTACTGTGGCTACTCCCCTAAAATGCCCAGGTCTATATTTACCGCACAAAACATCACTCAAGCCCTCCACCAGAACATAGGTTTTATGTTCTTTAGGATACATCTCTTGAACATCAGGATAAAATATAGCATCAACGCCCTCATTTTTACAAAGCCGGGAATCGACTTTTAGTTTTCGCGGATATTTATTGAAATCTTCGCTGGGTGCAAATTGAGTAGGATTAACAAAAATACTCACTATCACAAAATTATTTTCTCTGCGTGCCTGCCTAATTAAGCTAAGGTGTCCGTCATGCAACGCTCCCATTGTAGGCACAAAACCAATAGTTCTGCGGCGCTTCCTTAAATCAGAGGAAAGTCTATGCATATCTTTAATCCTGCGGATAATCCTCATCGCCGTTTTTTCCTCTTTAGGTTTTTTTGTTTCTGAAGAGATATTTTAGATTTTAATTTTTTTACTACCTGTGGTGCAATTTCCCCTAAAGGTTGCATAACAAATTCGCGTTTTAACATACGCGGATGGGGAATGCAAAGAGAATTTTCTTTGATTCGGATATTACCATAAAGCAAAATATCTAAATCAATATTGCGTGGCTCATTTTTTATTGAGCGCACTCTGCCTAAATCAGCCTCAATCTTCTGCAATCTCCTCAATAGCTCGTAGGGGGAAAGCGTGGTTTGAATCTCAATTACACAGTTTAAATATCGGCCCTGTGCTAAATTTCCTTCAGGAAGGGTTTCCCTAATCTTAGACACCTGATTGACCCTTGTCTGCGTTAACAATCTTATCATACTGATTGCTGTTTCAATATAATACTGCCGATCACCTAAGTTTGAACCAATGCCAATGAAACAGGTTACCATTATTATTTAAGGAAATCCCTTAATCTGTGTATAGCCTGTTTTATCCTCTGCTGTTCAATGGTAAGGGCAAAGCGCACATAACCCTCGCCAGATTTACCAAAGCCTATGCCAGGAGTTACCACAATACCTACTTCCTTTAATAACCTACGGGCAAGCCCCATAGAATTATTTCTTTTGGCACTACCTCTATATTGCTTAGGTATCTTAGCCCATAGATAAAAGGTTGCCCTGGGTTTATTTATCTGCCAACCCAAAGAATTTAATCCCTTTGTCAAAATATCTCTTCTGTGCTGATAGACCTGGCAAATCTTGTTAATTTGATTCTGCGGACTCCTCAACGCAGTAATGCCGGCAATCTGAACTGCGCTGAATATGCCTGAATCAATATTTGACTTGACTTTGCTCAAGGCGCTGATTAAATTCCTATTTCCGCAAGCCCAGCCAATACGCCAACCAGTCATATTATAAGTCTTGGATAAAGAGTGGAATTCTATGGCTATCTCTTTTGCCCCATCTACCGCTAATAAACTGGGAGCGCGAAAGCCATCAAAGCAGATTTCTGAATAAGCCAAGTCAGAAATAACCATAAGTTTATTCTTTCTGGCAAAACTAACTACTTGCTGATAAAATCTCCTGCCTGCTACAGCAGCAGTAGGATTGTTAGGATAATTGACATAGAGTAGCTTTGCTCTCTTTATAATACGAGCAGGGATCTGATCAAACTGAGGCAGAAAACCATTCTGCTCTAACAAAGGTAAGGGATAAACTCTGCCTCCTGCTAATATTGTTCCTCCCCGATAAGGAGGATAACAAGGATCAGGAACTAAAGAATAATCGCCTGGATTAAGTATGGCTAATGGCAGGTGGGCAATGCCCTCTTTAGAACCAATTAGGGGCAGTATTTCTGTCTCTGAATTAAGCGCTACTCTAAAACGCCCTTTATACCAGGAGGCAATTGCTCCACGCAAGGCCGGCATTCCCTGATCTAAGGCATAACCGTGATTCGCTGGATCACGCGCAGCTTCAGCCAATGACTTAATTATATGGGCAGGCGTAGGCTGGTCTGGATCGCCTATGCCAAAATCAATAATATCCCGCCCCTTTGCCCTTGCCTCTCTTTTGATGCGGTCAATCTCTAAAAAGAGATAGGGTGGCAATTTTTTTAGTTGTTGAGAAATATAATAATTCATTTACCTAACACATCCTGCATTGAATAAAGCCCGGCAGGCTTTCCGACTATCCATTTTGCTGCCTTTAACCCCCCAAGTGCAAATAAATCCCGTGAATGCGCCCGGTGGGTTATCTCAATGCGCTCAGAATTTCCGCAGAAGATTATAGTATGCTCACCAACAATATCGCCTAATCTTACCGCATGGATGGTAATCTGTTTGCCAGTCACATCAGCGAGAATCTGTGCAGTCCTCTTTGCCGTGCCTGAAGGCGCGTCTTTCTTGGCTTGATGGTGCGCCTCAGTGATTTCAATGCTGTAGTCAGGGCCCAATCTCTTGGTTATCTCAGGAAGCATATCAAATAAAACATTAACGCCAACTGACATATTGGGAGAAAAAACAATCGGAACAATTTTTGATATATCTTGGAGCTTATTTAATTGCTGCGCATCAAGCCCAGTAGTCCCAATAACTGCTGCCTTTTTGTAGCGGGCCAAATAATCCAGGTTTGTTAAGGTTGCCTGGGGTGTGGTAAAATCAATAAACACATCCACAAGAAATATTCCGTCCGGATTAGAGGAAATCTTAATCTTGTCAATCTCTTTGCCAATAAACGGCATCCCCTTTTTCTCGAGAGCTAATTTTATCTCGAAGTTCTTATCTTTTCGGGCCAATTCAAAAATCCGCCGTCCCATCCGACCATGTACCCCGGCAATCCCTAACTTAATCATTATTACCTCCGCAACTACTTACAATAATCCGTAATCCTGGAGCGCTTTTCTTAGCTTCTTTAAATTCTCTTCTGACATCGCACATAAAGGCAACCTTAAATCCGATTGACATAATCCCAGTATACCCATTGCGGTCTTAACCGGAATCGGATTGGTTTCAATAAACATTGCCTTAATTAAAGGCAGAAGCTTATAATGCAATGATTGCGCCTTTGATATATTGCCCTGACTAAATGCTTCCACCATCTCAGCCACATCCTGGGGTACGATATTCGCTACTACCGATATCACCCCCACTCCACCAATGCTTAAAAGCGGTAGGGTAAGCGCATCATCCCCTGAGATTAAATCAAATTTTTTACCGCACAATGCCTTTATCCGCGACATCTGGTCAAGGCTGCCCGATGCTTCTTTCACGCCAATAATATTCTTGCAATCGCTGCTTAACCTGGCGATTGTCTGCGGTTCAATATTTATTCCAGTACGCGAAGCAATATTATAAAGTATAATTGGGATCTTAACCTTCTGGGCAATTGTCTTAAAATGCAGGTATAGCCCTTGTTGAGTTGGTTTATTATAATAGGGAGAAACCAGAAGTAAGGCATCGGCACCTGCTTTCTGAGCATGCACAGATAATTCAACTGCCTCATGCGTGCTGTTTGAACCAGTTCCCGCGATTACCGGTACTCTTTTGTTTGCTGCGGCAATAACAATCTCAATTACCCGCTCATGCTCCTGCATGGATAGAGTAGGAGATTCTCCAGTTGTCCCGCAAGGCACAATCCCAGAAGTCCCCTGCTTAATCTGGAATTCTACCAATTCGGTTAATTTATTTTCATCTACCTGGTCATTCTTTAATGGCGTAACGATAGCCACAATTGAACCTTTAAACATCAGTATCCTCCCTCGAGATTAAACCTATGCACAAAAGACACCCCTATATACTACTCTCGCTTTTCCCGCTAACCAAACATCCTTAAATTTATTGTCTATTTTATTAAACTCAACTCGCAAGACCTCACCGCTCTTTGTGTACACATTTAATTTTCGGCAACCGGTAGCCATTAGTCGGTAACTAGTAATTAATGCTGCTGCTACTGTTCCCGTACCACAGGCAAGTGTCTCATCCTCTACTCCGCGTTCATAGGTTCTTATTTTTATATTATCATCATCGATAATCTGCACAAAATCAACATTTGTCCCCATAGGAAGAAAGTGTGCATGATTTCGAATCTGCCTGCCAATATTGACTACATCAATATTATCTAGTCCCTGAGCAAAGATTACTGTATGCGGAACGCCGGTATTAATAAAATTCACCCTTATAGTACGCTTGTTTATTTTTATGGGTAAATCTAATTTTATATTCTTTGGGTCTGTCATTCTAACCTTAACTTTATCTTTATTCACCTGAGATTCAATAATTCCCGCTTTAGTCTCAATGCTCATAATTTTTGCTTTTTTGATTTTTGCTTTCCACCAAAAACTGACGCATCTAATTCCGTTTCCGCACATATCCGGCTCTGTGCCGTCAGGATTAAATATACGCATCTTAAGTCGTGCTCTGTTTGCTTTTTCTACAATCAATAATCCGTCTGCTCCGATGCCGTATTTTCTATCGCAAATTTGTCTTGCCAATAGACCTAATCTACGGATACTATCACAATCCTTTGAATCTATGACCACAAAGTCATTGCCCGAAGCCACCATTTTGGTAAAATTTATTTGCCTCATCATAATTTAGGCATTAATTCATTTCTAATCAAATCCTTATAGGTTTCCCTTTTTCTTATCGGGTATGCCCTATCCTTGACTACCATAACCTCTGCAGCGCGTAATCGCGAATTATAATTACTGGACATACTGAATCCATACGCCCCACAACCCATCACTGCTAATAAATCACCTTGCTTAAGTTGAGGCAGAACTCTGGCCTTGGCAAAGAAATCACCGCTTTCACAAATTGGCCCCACCACATCAAATTTCTTGGTCCCTTTCTTGCTGTGAGTAGCAACCCGCAAAGGCATAATCTTGTGATATGCATTGTAAAGTGCCGGTCGGATTAAATCATTCATTGCTCCATCAACAATGATAAACCTTTTCTTTGCTGTATTTTTTACATATAAAACCCTAACCACGAGTATGCCGGCATTACCTACAATAAATCTTCCTGGTTCAAGAATTATCTTAAGTCTAACTTTTTTTAAAATAGGTAAAATCCTGCGCGCAAAATCAACGGCTGTCTGAGGTGTTTCTTTATCATAAATTATACCCAGACCTCCGCCAATATTAAAATATTCAAGGTTTATCTTTTCTCTCTTTAACTGCTCTATGAATTGGGCCACCCTGCTGATTGCCTTAATAAAAGGCTGACTTTCGGTGATTTGCGAACCAATATGTATATGTAGGCCTGAAATATCTACATAAGCAAAATCGCGCCGCTGTTTTAAGATATTGTAAGCAGTGCTAAAATCCACACCAAATTTATTAGTCAGCTTTCCAGTAGTAATAAATCTATGGGTTGCCGGAGTAATATCGGGATTAATCCTGACAGCTAGCCTTGCCTTCTTGCCAAGCAATTTGGCAATTCTATTAATAGTGGCCAATTCCGGCAGAGACTCAACATTCAAAAATAGGATCCCTTTCTTAATTGCTTGCCTAATCTCCTGGGTAGTTTTACCTACTGAGGCATAAACAATCCTCCTGGAAGGACAGCCTACACGCAGCCCTCGGAATAATTCTCCGCCAGAGACAACATCCAATCCTGCGCCATGACGTACCAGGGATTTAAGAATCGCTAAATTGGAGTTTGCCTTTACTGAGAAACAGATAAGCGGATTAATGCTCCGAAAGGCAGTGCGTAGTTTAAAATAGTGATCAAGCAAAGTCTTGCGACTATAAATATAAAGCGGCGTGCCAAAACGCTCAGCTAGATTTTCTATTTTTAGATTCTCGCAATAGAGTTGATTGCCTCGATATCTAAACTCGTGCATATAATCTTTTATTCCATCTCTGTATCTGTCTTCTTACTAATTTGGGACTGGTTCCGCCGTATGAAGTTTTGCGACTAACTGATGCCCAGGCATTTAATACAGAGCGAATCTCTTTTATGTCTCTTTCCGATTTCAGTTTATCAGAATATCTCTTCCATTCCTTTAATGTTAAGTCAAAAATATTGTGCTCATTATCGTCCCTATTATCCAAAACCTCCCTAACCACTCTACCGGTTATATCATGCGCCTGCCGATAGGAATGACCCTTCTTAACCAGAATCTCTACTATATCTACAGAAAACAGCGACTCATCTTTTATCTTCTCGGCAATTGCCTGCTTGTTTAATTTAATATTTTTAAATAGTTCTACGAATATTTTTAATATATCACTTATGGTCTTGACACCGTTAAACAAAGGCGGCTTATCCAGCTGCAAATCCCGATTGTAAGAAAGTGGTAAGCCTTTCATCAAGATTAAGACGCTTGAGAGATCTCCGTGAATTTTCCCCACCGATGCCCTGATTAATTCCAACACATCCGGATTTTTCTTATGCGGCATAATGCTGGAACCAGTACAAAAAGAAAAATCAATATCAATGAAATTGAATTCCCGGGTAGACCAAAGGATTAAATCCTCGGCTATCCTGGAAAGATGTACTGAGATAATCGCTAAATTAGATAATAACTCAATGATAAAATCCCGGTCGCTTATTGCATCAATGCTGTTGGGCGTTAATTTGCTAAACCCTAATTCTTTCTTTACCTGTTCTCGGTTTATGCGCAGGCCTGTACCTGATAAAGCACAGCTGCCTAAAGGCATAAGATCAGTCCTTTTCTTTGTATCAAATAGTCTTTGTTTATCACGTTCTAACATCTCAACATAGGCCAGCAGATGATGGCCGAGAAGTACGCATTGCGCTACCTGCAAATGCGTATAAGCAGGAATGATTACTTTAAAGTTCTTATCGGCAAATTTTATAATCACTCTTTGTAAGGAAGTGACTAAATGCGCTAAGCTATCAATTACTTCTTTGCAATACATCTTTACATCCAAAACAACTTGATCATTTCTTGACCTGGCAGTATGGAGTTTATCTGCAACCTTACCTACCTCTTTATGTAATAAATTGGTTATGGCTGTATGTATGTCTTCTGCTTTTTTATCTATATTGATCTTATCTAGTTTCTTTTCTATAGAACGCAGACCTTTAACCAAAAGAGCACTCTCCTTTTTGGTAATGATATTGCATTTACCCAGCATCCTGGCATGAGCGATACTCCCTTTTATATCATAAAGAGCTAATCTTTTATCGTAAGAGATACTGGAAGTAAAGTCCTCTACTAAAGGGTCGGTTTTCTTGTTAAATCTTCCTCCCCATAATTTCTTTGCCATTTTAATATCTCCTTATTTTCTTATTTTGGGGACACCCTTGTATTCAGCTAAAAGGGTGTCCCTCAATTGGCGAAAAGGGTGTCCCTATTTTTTGCGGTAGGGCATGCCCCAAATCTCAATAAATCCTTTGGCTAATTTCTGATCAAACAAATCTTCCTTACCATAGGTTGCCAGTTCCTTTTTATAAAGTGAATTGCGTGACTTACGAGCAACCACACTACAGCTACCTTTGAATAATTTCACCCTAATGCTACCGGTAACATCCCTTTGCGTAGAATCTATAAATCTGTCCAGCGCCTCTTTTAACCGCGAATACCAAAGGCCATCATAGACAAGTTGGGCATATTTAAGGCTGACTGTCTCCTTAAAATGCTGGGTGAGGCGATCTGAGACTAAATTCTCCAGTTCCTTATGGGCGATGTAAAGTATAGTTGCTGCGGGTGCTTCATAAACCTCGCGGCTTTTTATGCCCACCAGCCTATTCTCAACTAAATCGCTTCTGCCTACACCGTAAAGCCCACCAATCCGGTTTAATTCCTGTATTAATTTTATAAGCGCATAGGGTTTACCATCAATCTTTTTGGGAATACCCTTTTCAAAATAGATCTCTAAATAACGGGCAAAGCCAGGATGAGCAGAGGGGCTTTTAGTAATTTGATAGACGCTTTCCGGAGGCTCTATTGCTAAGTCCTCTAAAATCCCTGCTTCAATGCTTACTCCCCATAGATTCCTATCAATACTGTAAGGCTTTTTTTTGGTTACGTCTACCGGTAGATTAAACTTCTTGGCATAATCTATCTCTTCCTCCCGCGATTTAAACCCCCATACCCTTAGCGGGGCAATAACCTCTAAATCCGGATTGAGGATTTTTACGGAAACCTCAAACCTTACCTGATCATTACCCTTGCCTGTACAACCATGCGCAACCACTCCTGCCTTCTCTCGAATGGCTAACTCAACCAGGTGCTTAGCAATTAGTGGTCGACCAAGGGCAGTAGCTAATAAATATTTCCCCTCATATACAGCATTAGCTTTTAAGGCGGGGAGAATAAAATCCTGAATAAATTCTTCTCGCAAATCCTTAACCTGCACCTTTTGCGCTCCGGCAGCCAGGGCCCTTTGTTTGATTAGAGCCATATCTTGGCCCTGGCCAAGATCAGCCACAAAGCAAATAACACTGAAGCCATTCTGTTTTAGCCAGTGCACTGCACAGGTTGTGTCCAGTCCCCCTGAATATGCTAATACTACCTTCTTCATAATTAATCAGCTCCTAACAATAATATAAGGATCGCCTTCTGTACATGCAGTCGATTTTCGGTCTGGTCAAAAACAATCGAATTCGAGCAATCAATAACCTCATCGGTAATCTCTTCGCCACGGTGCGCAGGCAAACAATGCATAATCAGACATTTGCTCTTTGCCAATGATACTAGCTTCTGATTGACCTGAAATTGTCTAAAACGGTTAATTCTTACTTTTGATTCATTTTCCTGCCCCATCGAAGCCCAAACATCAGTATAAATTACATCAGCGCCTCTAGCTGCCTGTTCTGCCTGGTTAAATATATTTATTTTTGCTCCTGAGATTTTTGCAAAAGACTTTGCTTGCCGAATAATTGTATCTTTAGGCGAATATCCCTTGGGTGTGGCAATATTAAGATTGAATCCAACCTTTGAGCAGCCATAGAGCAGCGAGTGACAAACATTATTCCCATCACCAATAAAAGCTAAGGTAATCTTTTTAAGATCAGAAAATTTTTCTCTCATTGTATAAATATCAGCGAGTGCCTGACAGGGATGTAATAAATCGGTAAGAGCATTAATTACCGGGATGCTTGCATACTCAGCCATCTGCAATATATTCTTGTGAGCAAAGGTGCGCAAGGCAATTCCATCTACATAACGACTTAAGGTTCTTGATATATCGCCGGTTGACTCACGCAGACCCAATTTTATCTGATCTGGTCCCAGATACAGGCTATTACCACCTAATTGATACATTCCTACTTCAAAAGATACTCGAGTGCGACATGAGGGCTTCTGGAAAATTAACGTCAAAATCTTTCCCCTTAGGGCATTACTAAATCGATCGGGCTTCTTTTTTAGCGCATCAGTAAGGCTAAAAATATCTGCCAGGTCTTTTCTAGTCAAATCCTTTATTGAAATTAAGTCCTTTTTCATCGGTTTGCTAAAGTTTGAAATACTTGATCTAATATACAAATTGCCTGGTTGATTTCCTTTTTAGTAATCATTAACGCAGGCATAAGTCGCAGCACTTTCTGGTGAGTGCAATTAATCAACAATCCTTTACTCAGACATTGCTCAACTACTTCTCTGCCTTCAGATTTAAGCTCTACGGCAACCATTAACCCTTTACCTCTTACATCAGCAATAATCGGGTATTTATTTTTTAGGGAATTAAGCTGAGTTAGCAGATATTCACCGGAAATTGTTACTTTACTCAATAACTTTTCTTTTTGAATTGCCTTTAATACTGCTAAGGCTGCCCGGCAAATCACCGGACCTCCCCCGAAGGTTGAGGCATGGGTACCGGGACCTAATACATCGGCGATCTCTCTTTTTACTAACATTGCCCCAATCGGTAGGCCTCCTCCCAAACTCTTGGCTAAGGTTACCACATCAGGAATTATCCCGTAATGCTGATAAGCAAACATCTTACCTGTACGCCCCATACCAGTCTGTACTTCATCAATAATCAAAAGGAGCTTGTTCTTATCACAGAGTTTACGTAAGCCTCGAACAAATTCAACATCAGCAATATTTATACCTCCCTCTCCTTGGATTAGCTCTAACATAACTGCAACCGTCTGGTCAGTTAAGCTGGACTCTACTGCCTTAAGATTATTAAAGGCGACTGTTATGAATCCTTCTGGCAGGGGTGCAAATCCCTGTTTATATTTATCCTGACCAGTAGCCGCTAAGGTAGCCAGGGTACGGCCGTGAAAGGAATTAAGAAATGTAATAATTTGGAAACGGCCTTTGCCAAATTTACGGGCAAACTTAATTGCTGCCTCATTTGCCTCTGCCCCTGAATTGCAGTAAAAAATCTTTACCGGAAAACCGCTGTAAAAATTAAACTCCTTAGCTAATCTTGCTTGAGGAATATGATAATAGTTATTGGGAATAAACAAAAGCTTGGAAATCTGATCGCGTATTGCATTCATTACCTTAGGATGGCAATGGCCGAGATTCCCCACTCCCCAACCAGGGAAAAAATCAAGATACTTGCGATTATGCACATCCCAAAGATAACTGCCCTTACCTTTAACAAAAGCCAAAGGTGTTTTAGTATAGGTAGGCATTATATAATCTTTATAAGTATTAAATAGTTCTTGTACCTTCATGATCAGTTTTTTACAACCTTTATTCTACAATCTCCGTACCAATTCCACTATCAGTGAATATCTCTAATAATAAAGCATGGGGAATGCGCGCATCAATGATATGCGCTTTTTTAACTCCCTGGTTTATTGCCCGCATACAAGCCTCAACCTTAGGAATCATTCCTTCTTGAATTACCCTATCCTTGATTAAATTTCTGGCTTCCTCTACATTTAGGGTAGATAAAAATGAACTGGGATCATCAGCATTGCGCATTATGCCACGCACATTGGTTAATAAAACAAGTTTCTCTGCCTGAAGATTCGCTGAAATCCATGAGGCAGATTCATCAGCATTAACATTATACACTTTTCTATCCATGCCTGAGCCCATGGGACAAATCACCAAAATCCCCCATTTTCTTAACTTATTTAACAAAGGGCTTTTATTTATATTTACAATTTCACCCACTAATCCCAGATCTATTTTCGCCTTCTTTTTTTTAACCTGGATAAGTTGTTTATCTTTACCACTTAAACCGGTAGCTTTACCGCCTAACTTAGTAATTTCTTTTACCAATAAAACATTAAGTTTGTCCAACTCCTCCTCAACCAATCTCAGGGTCTCTTTATCAGTAACGCGCATTCCCTCAAGAAATTCAGTTTTTTTACCCTTAATGCGCATGCGCAGATTAATATTTGGCCCTCCGCCATGAACCAGGATTACCTTCATTCCGATAAAGCTTAAGAAAACAATATCTTCCAATACATTATGGCGTATTCTCTCTTCTCCCAGAATACTGCCGCCATATTTAATCACTGCAATCTTCTTATGGAACCGTCTGATGTAAGGTAATGCCTCAATCAGAACATCTGCCTTTCTGATTGCCTCTTGCATCTCGCATCCTCCTGCTTGGCCTGGCTAAAATAATTAACTGTATTCTGCGTTTATTCTCACGTACTCTGGTGTGAGATCTGAAGTATAAACTATTGCCTGGCAGTTGCCACGTTTAAGCTCAGCAGAAACAAAAACCGTTTTCTTGTTTAAGGAGCTCACCCCTATCCGCAAGTCCTTTTCTTTTACATCTACACCACTTGCCCCTATAGCGGCAATAATTCTTCCTAAATTCCGACTCTTACCAAACATGGCAGTTTTAAATAAATTAGAATTGGCAATACTTAAAGCAACCTGCCTTGCTTCCTGATAAGTCCCTGCCTGGCTTATTTTAATCTCAATAAATTTGCTCGCCCCTTCGGCATCTTGTACAATCATTTTGGCCAAACTAAGACATACCTGGTTTAGTCCAGAGCAAAACTTCGAAAAATCTCTGCTGCCCGGTTTAATTTTTTGGTTATTAGCACAGGAATTACTCATCATTAATAATGTATCGTTTGTACTCATGCATCCGTCTACGGTGATACAATTAAAAGAGCTATCCACTGCCAGACCTAAAGCCTTACGCAAGCCAGCTTGAGATATATCAGCATCGCTTAAAATAAAACACAGCATGGTTGCTTTTTTAGCGGATAATCTCGGGGCAATCATCCCCGCCCCCTTTGCCAAACCACAGATAGTAACCACTCTTTTACCTATACTTAATCTGACTGAACTTAACTTAATAAACGTATCAGTGGTCATGATTGCCTTTGCTGTATTGATTAACCGAGATTTGCTTAACCCGCCTATCAATATGGGAAGCGCTTGTTTAATGCGCTTCTCCGGGAATGGCTTACCAATAATTCCGGTTGAGGCCAAAAGAATCTCACTTTGGCTAATTCCCATAAGACGGGCTAATTCACCAGCAACCCTGCCGGCCTTCTTAAATGAACTCTCGCCATTCCAGCAATTTGCATTTCCACTATTGACAATTATTGCCTTAAATCTACCGGACCTCTTAAGGTTCTCCTGACAGAATCTTACTGAACCAGAGGTAATTCTATTGGTTGTGAATAAGCCCCAGGCCAAAGCTGGCTGATCAGATAAGATTAAACCAAGGTCCGGCTTGCCTGATTGTTTAATCCCGCAGGCAATACCATTTGCCTTAAACCCCAAAGGAAGCTTAATCTTTGACATATTCTATCTAAAAATAGTTAAAAATTATATTTAATCAGAGTTTACTCGCGCAGGAAACTTTTTGCCGTCTGCTTCGGCTTACTCCTCACTGCGGGACGGCTATCGGGAACCAGAAGCCTGCGTTTCGTCGTAATTCCTCACAGACAAATGCCAAAAAGTTTCTAATTGAGCGCTTCATAAATTCCTCGTAAATATAAAGAAAACTACTTATTTCCTATTACTTAAATCAATGCGGTCTGCTCAATAAAGTCATACATAATATTCATATTCTGAACTGCTTGTCCGGCAGCACCCTTACCAAGATTATCGATAGCAGCAGTTATAATTATTAGATTGTCTTTTGCAAAAGAGTTTATTGCAATATCGCATAAATTGGTTCTTGCTACATCCTTAAGATGCACACTTTCGCCTTCCTGCTTTATTCTTACGAAGGGTTCTTTTTTATAGAACTTAGTATATAAACCAATCAATTTCTGATTGTTTATTTTTGATGCTTGCTTAACATATATAGTTTCTAACATTCCTCGCTCAAGCGAGACCAGGTGCGGCACAAAGGTAATCTTTATTGATCGCTTGGCTAACTTGGATAGCTCCTGGCTAATCTCCGGTGTGTGCTGATGGACATTTAGCTTATAGGCATAAGCGTCTTGATTAATCTCACAAAAACTATACTCCAACAGCGCCCTCCTGCCTGCGCCAGTAACTCCAGTTATTGCATCAATAATTATCGGTTCATCGGTTTGTTGCGTATCGCAGGCAACTAAAGGGGCCAAGCCCAAAATAGCAGCAGTGGGAAAACATCCCGGATTAGCTACCAGGCTTGCCTGTTTGATTTTGGCACGATAAATCTCTGGTAGGCCATATACCGCTTCCCCAAGATTGCTTTGGTCGCTATGTTTTGTTTTATAAAATTTTTCGTAAATTTTTGCATTGGCAAGTCGATAATCTGCACTAAGGTCAATCACCCTTTTATTAGCCTTAAGCAATTTGGGGGCAACCCCCATTGATAGAGTATGTGGTAGTGCCAAAAACAAAAGGTCACACTTAGACACTGCCGAATTAATATTCAGGGTTTGGCATATCAATCCAATTCGGTTGGTAAATTTAGGAAAAATTTTAGCGATTGATGTCGGCTTGTCTATCCTGGCAGCAAGATAGGTAATCCGCACCTGAGGATGCCTCAGGAGAATGCTGATTAACTCTTCTCCTGTATATCCAGTTGCTCCAATTACTCCTACGTTTATCATGATTTACTCCTTAAAAAATAAAAAACCCCTCAGAGATATTTATCATACCATAATCCCTGACGGGGTCAATAGTTTTTTCGTCGAGGTATTTTGTTATCTCTTAGTCCACTGGAATCGCTTGCGTGCTCCTTTCTGCCCGTATTTCTTACGCTCTTTCATTCGCGGATCACGGGTAAGAAATCTATTTTTTCTCAATATTTTTCTGGTGTCCGCGCTGACTAAACTTAAGGCACGGGCAACTGCTAAGCGTAAAGCCCCCGCCTGCCCACTGTATCCTCCGCCCTTAATATTAGCAGTTATATTGTATTTGTTGATACAGTTGGCAGCAACCAAAGGCTGCTTAACAATAATCCGGTCTGTTTCGCGCAGGAAATAGGCATCAAGTGGCTGCTTGTTGACCAGGATGGAACCTTCACCCGCTGTAAGCCAAACTGTTGCCACTGCCTCCTTGCGCCTTCCAGTTGCTCTGTATTTGGTTACCTCTTCCATTATACTTAAACCTTTAATACCCTCGGATTCTGACTGCTATGAGGGTGTTGTTCATTAGAATAGACTTTTAATTTTTTAAAAATCCTTCTGCCCAGACTACCTTGCGGCAGCATACGCTTAACTGCTAATTTAAATACCAATTCCGGCTTCTCTCTCAACAGATTTGCTAAGGGCACCTCTTTAAGTCCTCCCGGATAACCGGAATAACGCCGATAAATCTTTTGTTTCAACTTCCTACCAGTAACCCTAATCTTAGAGGCATTGATTACAATTACCCCATCCCCAGTATCGAGATGAGGACTAAAATCAGGCTTATGCTTACCCCTGAGTATCTTGGCTACGCGAGTCGCCAGCCTCCCTAAAATCTTATCCTGAGCATCAACTAAATACCAAGTTTTTTTAAGCTTCTCCCTCTTGGGAATATATGTCTTATCCATAGAACATATAGTATAACATAAATTTTTTAAAAAAACAAATTATTTTATTGACCTTCTTTCTTTTTACTTATATAATGCGGTTTAATTATTCTGACCAATCTAACAGTTTGCATTTCTAATATTAGGAGAAATATGCTTAGAATTTGCGCAATATGTAATAAACGCCAGATGTATGGTCACAGCTTAAGCCGCCGGGGCCTGAGTAAGAAAAAGGGAGGAACCGGAAAAAAGACCACCCGTGTTACCAAACGAAGATTCCTGCCTAATCTGCATAAAATAAAAGCTAAAATTTGTGGCCGAGCAAAGACAATCTACATCTGTACCAAGTGCCTAAAAAGCGGTAAAATCCAAAAGATTATTTAAAGATTATCTCTTTGGCCTCCAAGATTAAGCTTTGATTACCCTGCCAGCTATCAATCTCAGGACGAAAAACTAAATCAATAGAACCGGCCTGTGTTAACTTATGAGTTAGGGCTGCCATACCAAAACCAATTACTGGATAGGTAAGCCGGGAATCAGTAACCCAAAATTTTAATGTGTCCCGGGATAAAGTTTGCGGCTGGCTGCGCAAGGTAAGATTCTGAGTATAAAAGGTGGGCTCAGGATTGGCCGGGCCAAATGGCTCCAGATTCCTCAACTGATAAACTAAATCCTCATCTAAATCAGTTAGGTCTACCTGCATATCCACATCTATGGAGGGTAAGAGCAATTCTTTAAACAGGGTCTGTTGCGCAAAGTTATTTATGTCCCTGCGAAAATCACCAATATTCTCTTTGGCAATAACTAAACCAGCAGCATACTTATGCCCCCCGAAATTTTCAAGATATCTGCGGCAATGAAGCAAAGCATCAAAGATAGAAAAATCCCTTATCGAACGTGCCGAACCGCGACAATATGCATCTTGGGTACTCTCAGAGATTAAAATTGTCGGGCGATAGAATTCACCCATCAGCCGTGAGGCGACTATGCCTAAAACCCCAACATGCCAATCCTCTCCCGAAACAACAATTACCCGATGGTCCTTAAAATTGACTTCTCGATCAATTAAATTCTTTGCCTGTTTTAAAACATCCTCCTCTGTCTTCTGCCGTTTGCGGTTATGAGAATTCAATAGCTTTGCTAAATCCTCGGCCTCGCTGCTTGACTGACTTAGCAGCAACTTCAAAGCACTCTCTGCGCTATCCATCCGACCGCTGGCATTTATACGGGGACCTAAAATATAACTCACCGCAAAAGCGCCCAGTGGCCTTTTGTTATTTATACCACAAATATCCATCAGGGCCTGAATTCCTAAGCGGGGTGAAGCAGCAAGCTGCTTTAATCCCTCCTTGACGATAATCCGATTTTCTCCATTTAAAGCCGCACAATCAGCAATCGTTCCCAAAGCAACCAAATCTAAATCTTCCCAAAGGCAAAGATTCATCAATGCCTGGGCTAATTTATAAGCAACCCCGACTCCAGAAAGCTCTTTATATTGATAAGGACAGTTATCGCGCTTGGGGTTAATTACTGCAATGGCTTTAGGAATCTTTGCTCCTGGTTGATGGTGATCAGTAACAATTACATCAATGCCTTTGGCTGCTAACTTCTCTATTATTGGCGCACTATTTATGCCACAATCTACCGTGACTATCAGCTTAATTGCCTTGCTTTTGGCAATCCTGCCAGCAATTGGACTCAGTCCATACCCCTCTTGGATCCGATGGGGAATATAATGTGTAGTTGCTATCCCCATGCGCTCAAGGTGTGTCTTTAATAAAGCTACCGCAGTAATGCCATCCACATCATAATCACCAAAAATTAAAATCCGCTCTTTCCGCTTGGCTGCCTGCTTAATCCGTTTAACCGCCAGATCCATATCTCTGAGTCCCCAAGGGGAAAGTAAATCAGAAAGATTGGGCTCGATAAATTTCTCAGCTGTATCTGCTGATTCTATTCCGCGGTTAATTAATACCTGGGCTAAAATCCGAGAAATGCCCAACGCGCGGCTTAACTTATCCTGTAATTTTGTGT
>JASFIK010000011.1:0-17806 GCA_050122705.1 Candidatus Omnitrophota bacterium
TGTATCACCGGCGCCAGAAACATCAAATACCTCCTGAGCCTGTGTGGGAATATGGACAATCTGTTTACCCTCAAATAGATACATCCCTCCCTCACCCAAAGTAATCAGCAGTGAATCCAGCTTAAGATATCTTAATAACTCCTTGCCAGCACGCCTCAAATCCTTATCAGTCATTAATCTATCGGTATTTATCCTAAAGGTGTTTGTGGTATCCTGAATCTTAAGATTCCTCACTGCGCTCTCTGTCTCCTTGCGGTTAGGGGTTATGCTGGTTGTGCCGGTATAATAATGGAAGTGCTCTTCCTTTGGGTCAACAATAATTATCCGGCCCTTGTCTCTGGCTAAATCAATTACTCTCTGGGTTAACCAGGGATTTATTACGCCTTTACCATAGTCCTCAATGATCACCGCATTAAAACGGCTGATATTTTTCTTAACAAACTCATATAATCTGGTATTTATGCTTTGGGATAATGGATTGGTATGCTCCCAGTCTAATCTTACTACCTGCTGATGACCAGCAATAATGCGTGTCTTAACCGTAGTATGTCTTTTGTCTATCGACAATATCCCTTCCTTAGCAATCCCCTGCCTCCTTAATTCTGAAAATAAAGTAGCGCTATTTTTATCCCTGCCAACTACACCGCAAATACGCACATCAGCATCCAGGCTCCTAATATTATTAGCTACATTGGCTGCCCCGCCCAAAACATAAGAATGCTTCTTTGCCCAGACCACTGGCACAGGCGCCTCAGGAGAAATTCTCTGCACATCCCCCCAGATATATTCATCAAGAATCAGATCACCGAGAACCAATATCTTAGTTCGAGAAAATCTGTTAATAATCTTAGTTAAGCCTTTCATCTTTATTTTTTAGATAACCGATCAATAATTGCTTGGGCTAAAAGAGGCAGCATAATCTCATGATGTCCAACAATGTAATATCCCTCTTTGCCTGGTATCACTGGTCGACGCACAATATTCTCTGCCGGCCGATAATGATAAATCATATCAAAATTTGCGGTAGTAAAATTCCTCACTTTAAATCCCAAATTCCTGGTTAGATTCAAAGCCTTTAAGAACACTTCAGGCAAAATCACTGCTGAACCAAAATTAATCAATACTCCTCCCTGGCCTAAGCCTGAAACCATCTCAGTGAGAATGCGAAAATCGCGTAAACTACCTTCACCAGTCAATCCAGCATTAAAATTCGGATGTTGATGGATAATGTCTGTTCCGATGGCAATGTGTACAGTGATTGGAATTTTTGATTTGAATGCCTGATAAATAATGCTCAGCTGCTTATGAGGAAGTCGCTCTTTTGCCATTGCCTGAGCCACGGACATGCCCAACCCCAAACCATTATTTACCCCCTTAGATATTGCTTGATTAAGAAACTGAGCAGTCTTACGATTCATGCCAAATCTACCCTTAGCTAAACAAGCAGCCACATCCTCTGAGGTTGCTCCCTGAGCGGCAATCTCAAAATCATGAATTATCCCTGCGCCATTTAAGCTAAGGCAGGTAATGATTCCTCTTTTAATTAACTCAATCACTACCGGGTTAAGCCCGCACTTTATCACATGTGCCCCACACATAAATATCACCGGCTTCTTCTTCCTGAATGCCTTAATTACCGCCTTAACAATACTTCGCAAATCATCAGCCTTAAGTATAGATGGTAGAGACTGATAGAAATTTAGAAAGCTCGACTTTTTTTGTGGGGGATGAGCAAAATCGCGCCTGCTTATCTTAAACATATTCCTTTTGGGTAAATGGGTTTTAGTCTTATTAAAATCAATCATGTTGACCAATTATTCTATCATGATTTTAACAGCTCGTCAATTGAATCCAATACCTGATTTGGGCCTATCTTTTGCATGCATTCATTGGTGTTAAATTGACACAGAGGTGCTGTACAGGGGCGGCAGGGAACCTTGGCAGAAACTATCTTAAATCGGCTTGACCAGGGGCCGTATCTTTGTTCATCGCTGGGACCAAATAATGCTACAATTGGCGTATCCAAATAACTGGCTAACTGTAGTATTCCCGTATCGCAAACAACTACCAGGGATGCGCGTTTCAGGAGCCAGGCAAGTTGCCCTAAATTGGTCAGACCAGCAAAATCAAAAACCTTACCTGATGAAGCCTTATCCTTTATATACGCGGTCAGCGCCTTATCCTGCTTTCTGCCAATAAGAATAATCATATAATCAGCTGCTAAAGCCTTACAGAGTTGGATAAAGTTCTCTCTCGGCCATCTTCTGGTTTTGCCTCCGGCAGCCGGACTAACCACAATAATCTGATGGTTAGATTTAATCCCCCCCTCCTCTATGAGGGTATTGATATAATCTTTATCTTTTGGACTGATATAAAGTATTTTTTCTTTAACTGTTGCCCAGAGCCCGTTTTGCTTTAGCGCCATCCTTAATCTATAAAGATTGCGTTGTTTCATATGCCGAATATCTCTAGGCATGCGCAAAAATGGCGAGGTGCGAAACCGAGCAGGAAGCAATGCCCCGTATAGGGTATTACGTAAATCAACCACCAGGTCAAAGCGTTCTTTTTTGAGTCTGGAAAATAATTTTATTTTTTCTTTCAGTGGAGCATACTTGTCATATATGATTAAATCATTTATATAGGGATTATTGCCAAAGACCTCAGCTGCCCGCGGCCCCACCACGACGGTTATTAAAGCCTGGGGATACTCTGCGCGCAGGGCATCAAGAACCGGTAGTGTCAGTATCACATCCCCAAAATTACTCAGCGTAAAAAACAAAACCTTGTTAATCGTCATACTCTTAGGCATATTTTAACCTTTTAACAATTGTGTTACCTTGCCTAAAACTTCCTCTACAGTAATCGCCTTCATGCAACGATAATCTTTGCACGCCGAATCATAGCACGGAATCCTACAGCCAACATCAGACTGAATAATTATATGCTCTTTTAGTGGATAGGGGCCGGTAATCTGTGCTGAGGTTGGGCCAAAAAGTGCAGTCACCCTCTTGCCCACTGCCGCGGCAATGTGCATTGGTCCAGAATCAGCTGAAATAACCACATCTGCTTTCTGCATTAGCGCCCCTAACTGCCCAAGAGAAGTGAACCCGGTAAAATCAAAAACCCCTTCACCACTTAATTGCTCAATTATCCTTCTTGAAAGCTCTCGATCCTTCTTTGCGCCGGTAATTATTATATTAAGCTGGAATTTCTGTTTAATTCTCTTAATCAACTCAGCAAAATCATCTGCTGGCCAACGCTTAGGCAGCCAGTTTGCTCCTGGATTTATCACTATTATGGGTAGATCCTGCTTAATCTTTTTTTTGAGAAATAATTCTTTAACATAATTCTTATCTTCCGGCGAGGGGAAAAATTCGTACCTGCGCTGATTGATCTTAAGCTCTAGATATTCTAACATATTTAAAAAATAATCTATTTTATGCAACCGATTATCGGACTTAGGAATCTGAAGCGTAAGCAACCAACCGCTTTTGGAACTAGTAAAGCCAATGATTTTATTTATTTTAGAAAATTTAAGTATCAGTGTCCGGGTCAAAGAAGGCTTGATTATAAAAGCAGTATCAAATTTTTTTCTGCGTAATTTAGCGATAATCTCTAAGCGCGCAATTAGGCTGCGGTGTTTTCCTTTCTCATCATAAATAATTACTTCATCAACATTCGGGTTATTCTGGAAAATTTCCTTAACCCGGGGGACTGATAAAACTGCAAGATACGCTTGAGCAAAATTTTGCTTTAACCCGGCTAGTAAAGGGGATAAAAAAAGCGCATCCCCCAGCCAATTTGTGGTAAAAACTAATATCTTATTCATCTGGCCTTACTTAACAATTCTTTATACGCAGCTTTAACCTGTAGGGCCATTCTCTTTAAGCTGAACCTCTCTTGAATCTGCTGCTTTGCATTTTCGATTATCTTTTCACGCACCAAAATATCCCCCAGGAGCAACTTTATTGCTTGATATAATTCATCTGGATTGCCTGGCTTAACCAGGATTCCAGTTTTTTTGTGCTTAATCAACTCGGTTATTCCGCCGACAGAGCTGGCAATCACTGGCACGCCATTTACCTGTGCCTCTAAAATAGAATATCCCAAACCCTCCTGGGTAGAAGGCAAAACCGAAAGATCAAGAATCTGGAATAATGAGCTCAACTGCCCAATATTGCCCAAAAAGATTATCTGATTATTGAGCTTCTCTTTGCCCACCCAATCTTTTAGCTCTCTGTCTATCTTGCCTGTTCCAACCACTAACAGGCGTGCCTGGGGATAATCTTTAATTAACTCTCGGAATGCCGAAAAAAGTACCCTGTGCCCCTTTTCCTTCGAGAGCCTAGCAACAATACCCAGGGTCGGACTACCCTTAAGATGGTGATAATCCTTATCCAGCGGGCAACTAAATTGGGGACTAATTGAATTATAAATCACTCGTAAGTTTTGTTTATTTAGTTTGAAATCATCGAGCAAATGCCTGCCCACAGCCTGACTAATGGCAATAGTTAGATTCCCCAAACAGGGAATCAACCTTCTCATATAATGAGGGCGGTAAAATCCGTGAAAGGTACAGATATAGGGAATATTTAATCTCCTGCTTAACAAAAAGGCAAGGAACTGGGTGATGCGCGTCTGCGCATGAATCAGATCAATATTCTCTTTCTCAATAAATCTTTTTAAAATAAAATAGGCAGAAATTAGACGGGGGCTTAATATGGATTTTGTCTTAAGCGGGAGTCTCAAAAAAGGAATCTCGTTTTCGCTTAGGAATTTCTCACCCCAGCCAGGAGAAGAACCAATAAAAACCCGGTCGCCTTGTTTGTGTAAAGCAAAGCTTAAGTTCAGGACATAGCGAGTTATCCCGCCAATATTCAGGTGATTGGTAAGCAGTAATATATTCATTATCCTAATTGCTGCTCGACTGCCTTTAATACCTCTTGCGGCTTTATTGCATACATACATTCAATCTCTCTACATCTGGATTTATAGCAAGGGCTGCAGGCAAGATTTTTATAAATGACCACACCCTTATATCCAGAGGCAAGGTGGCTGCGAGGATCAGTGGGACCGAATAAGGCAATGTAGGGCGTTTTCACTGCAGCAGCAATATGCAAGGGAGCAGAATCACCGCTAATGAAAATCTGGCATCTCTTAATCAGACAGACTAATTGATTAATGTTTGTCTTGCCGCAGGCAACCACTGGCTTGCTAGCCTTTAATAAATTAAGAATCTCTTGAGCGCGAAATAAATCATCAGTATCGCCGGTGAATACCATGCGGATATCTTTTAAGCTGAGCTCTTGACAAAGGTGAGCAATGTATTCTGCTGGCCAGACCTTGCTTGGCCATCTTTTACTGGCACTTAAGTTTATCCCCACCAAAACCTGTTTAGGCCCGATCCATTGTTCATTGAGGAAATTATCAATATATGCCTTATCCTCTTTGCTCGGCCATAACTCAAGATGGCAATCCTGGGATTGTATACCTAACATCTTCAATACCTGGAATTGATGGACAACTGGCCCTTGGGTCATTTTTTCATCGGTAATTGAGTGAGTAAGTAAAAAACCGAATTTTCTCCTGTAGCCATAGCGCAGGAGTATTCCCGCCAAGAAACTCAACAGGTGGCTCTTGCGGTTATTCTGCAAATCAATTACAAAATCAAAATTACCTCTTCTTAATTTTTGACTAATTTTGAACATGCCCATAATGCCTCTATCCCTATCATTAAGATCCGAGACAATCAACTCATCAATATAAGGACAGTGTAATAGAGCTTCCTGGTAAGGGACATTAACCAATATGCTAATTTTATAATTTGCCTTAGGAAACTTTTTTCTGATTGCCCGTAAGCTAGGGCCAATCAATACTACATCTCCTAAAGCACTCAACTTGATAATCAAAATCTTAAATTGGGAAAGCGCCTCCTGGTAAACATCCAATGTTTTCTTACTCATTATCTGTAAAGTAAACTTCTGCTTTAGCTTTTGGTATGCATTCTTGGCTAAATAAACGGCCAGGGATTTATCTTTAATAACCTTGACCATCGCGTTGGCTAATCCTTCTACATCTCCCGGAGCTACTAAGATCCCGGTTAAATTATCATCAATAATATCGACCACTCCCCCTACCCGGGTTGCGATTACCGGAACCCCTGCTGCCTGCGCCTCAATTATTACCCGCCCAAATGCCTCATGGCGAACTGAAGCAAGAACCAGGAGATTAAGATCGGCTAATACCCCGGGTATATCCTGTTGCGCACCGAGAAATTCAGTACAATAACCTAAGCCCAGTCTTTTAACCAAAATCTCTAACTCGCGCTTATAAGCCTGATGCGAAGGAGAAGCACCCCCCACTATCCAAATCTTGATAGGTGGTGAATTAACCCGACGGATTACCCGGACTATCGCACGCAAGAAAAGACTATGTCCTTTTATCGGACTAAGCCGACCAATAATGCCGATATTAAAAACACCTGACTTCTTGTTATCAGGAGCAATAAATCTAAACCTTTCTAAATCTACACCGCGGGGGATTAACCGGATACGCTCTAAGGGAAGATTAAAATCCTTGTGCATATGACTGGCAATCACTTGACTTGGGCAAATGACTAATTTTCCCCAACCCATTACTCGAGAGGCAAAGTGTATTGCATAATATCCGTGACAGGTAGTAATCAACACCCTACGGGTCAGGCGAGCAGCAAAAAAGGCAATCCAGGCAGGAACCCGTGAACGCGCATGAACTATCTCTATATTTTCCTTGCGCATAATCTCAATCAGTTTAGGAATCGTCAAGAGAATGGTGAATATTGACTTCTTATGTACCGGTAAGATATAATGCTTTGAGCCCTGCTTTTCTAACTCCCCAACAAGAACCCCGCCATTAGACACCACCACGCTCTTGTGCCCTTGTTCCACTAAGAACTTAGCAAAGTCGCGCACCCCGGTTTCCACCCCGCCGACATTTAACTCAGGTAAGATTTGTAAAATATTCATGAGATTAGTCTGGATAATCTTTGTTCAAGCTGTAGCCCATCCTGCAATCTCATAATCTTCGGATTACTTATCACAATCTCCTCTAAGCTCTTGGATATTTGAGTACTATCTGATAAATAGATACATCTTTTTTGCGCCAGATGATTTAAGAATCGGCTATGCCGCTTGCCAATGTTCGCCCTGGGATTAAACACCAGCACACATTTTCCAGAACTGGCTGCCTCAGAAATCATCGAGATGCTTTCCGGAGAAACAATCACCATCTTGCTAAGACCAAGAATCCCGCCTACTGCAAAATCAAGATTCTTCTCATTGGCGATAACCAGTAATCTGCAGCGAACATAACTTCCAAATTCCTGCTTGATTAAATGCTCTGCCTGGCTGCTTGTGCGCCGGGAAGTAGTAATTAGGATCAAACCGTCGTGCTTTTCTAAAAACAGTTTGGTCTGCGAAATTAACGGTCTTAATTGCTCCAGGGAAAGTTTAAACCTTTTTGTATCGCCTCCTAATAACAACCCCAGGACTAATTGTTTATCAATCTTAACATAAGGGGCAAGGCGCAGGGCGCAGGAAGCAATGTACTGGTCATCAACCAAATTAAGCGCACCCTGAGTAACAAATAGATTATGCCGATTTGGCGGATTATCATGAAAAGGCATAATCACCAAGTCAAACCTGTTTATGCTTAAAGGACCTGGCCGCATCAGGACGATTGATTTAGCCTGGTTCTCTCCTGAGATTACATAATTTACGGCTGCAGTCCGCCAGCCACAAGAAATCACTATATCAGCAAAATAGGATTGCAATTCCTTAAAGGTATCTGGTCTTAATAATCCCTTAAGACACCATAAGCACCCCTGACAAGCATTGCGATGTGACAAACTTAAACTTAAAGATTGTAATAAAGAGCCGTGTTTTCCCCTAAAATCTATCTTGACCTGTTTTATTTTAATCTCTAAATCCTTCTTGTGAGCGATATTCTTAATCACTCTGATTAGGGCCTCGCCCTGCCTCAGGTGGCCGGCCCTGCCATCATGGAGAAGTAAAATATTGCGTTGACTACTGTATTTGAAACGCTTATAAAACCAAAGATACTGTTGGGGATATTTGGTAATATAGGCTTGGACAATTTGGTTAATCATTTCTAAACCAGCAATTATATCCTGTTTTAAATTATCAGTCCTTTTAACTACTAATGGAGGCAGAATCACCAACTCATGCTCAGGTCCTCTAATCCTGCGAATATATCCGATTAATATTGGTACGCCAAACTTAAGGCTAATTCTTAATGCTGTACTTGGTGTGCGCGTCTTGCGGCCAAAGAAATCCACAAACACGCCCTCTCTTGCGCCATGGTCAGCAACCATGCCCACAAACTTGCCTTGTTTTAAATTGCTGATAACCTGATGCAACTTGTCACTTACCCTTAAAACCTCCACCCCTTTATTCTGACGTGTCTGATTAAGTAAATTATCTAACAAAGGATTCTTTGACTGTTCCTCAGCAAATATACACAGAGGATACTTTAGTAGTCCGGCTACAGCAAAACAGGTCTCCCAACTGCCAAAATGTGCTCCCAGGATAATCGCTCCCTTTTTATTATTCAAGGCATTATCCAAATTCTCTCTTCCGATTATCTTGATATGCCGATCAATATAATTCTTATCTATCTTGGGTAGCCTAAATAACTCAACCATGCTCATGCCCCAATTCTGATAGTTCCTTTTTAGGATTGTCTTTAACTGGGAATTTGAGCATTCTTTCGCTAAAGCAATACGCAAATTCCGATAGGCAGACCTCTTGTGTTTGGAATCTAACCACCAGGCAATTATTCCCAAAACCCTACCTATAAACAAAGCAAATCCCACTGGTAAAACCTGAAGTAGTATAGAAACCAGTCGAATTTCAATAAAGAGAATGTATTCGCTTAATGAATATCTCATTCTGTAATAATTCCAAATTGATACGTAAAATAAAGCACTCTATTGTGGTTAATTTATCACTCAGGTTAGAGAGACGAACCGCATCCTTCTCACTGGTGATAAGCATGTCTTGGTCCTTTTGTTGCAATTCACTTATAACCCGCTCCAAGTCCTGTTCAGTATAAAGATGATGGTCGGGGAACTTAAATGAAGCGCTAATTTTTATCCCTAAATTGCTAATTAAATTTTCAAATGAGCCGGGGTCTGCAATCCCGCAAAGCAGGCCTGCTTGTCTGCCTTGGAATTCTCCTGGATCAATTAGGGCATCACGCGATTCCTTCAGTCTATAAAACCCTGTGGGTTTATAGGATGCCTCAATAATTAAGGCATGGGAATTTATATTGGTGAGAATCTTTTTTATGGCTTGGATATCCGGATTAAGATTGACCTTGGTCAAAATAAAAACATCAGCCCGCTTTAAAGATGAGGTGGGTTCGCGCAAGATCCCACGAGGAAGAAGATGAGAATTGCCTAAGGGATTGGTGGCATCAACGGTTACAATCTCTAAATCCTTATCTATCCTCCACTGCTGAAAGCCATCATCGAGAATAACTGTATCAACCTGATAATCCCGAATTGCTCTGCGGGCTGCCCGGATTCTGTCCTTATCCACAATAACTGGGATATTTCCTAAATTTATGCTTAGCATATAAGGCTCATCACCCATTGTCTTAAAATCTGCCTTATGTTCCTCCTGCTTACTGGTAAATCCAAAAGAAGCAATTTGTTCTTGCTGCCTTGCGTATCCCCTACTTAAAACCGCTATTCTCTTGCCTTGCTCTCTTAAATGCCGACCGATAAATTCAACCAATGTTGTCTTGCCTGTACCGCCCAAAGTAATATTACCCACGCTGATTACTTTACATTCGAGCCGATAAGGTCTAATTCGGTAAATAAACGATAGGATTCTTACGGTTAAGCCATAAATCAGGGAGAGGATAAATAAAATGATTTTAAAAATCCCGGCAGGCAAACCCTTGCTTTTATCAGTAGCCAAAGAATATAGGTACTTGCGCATAATCATAAAATTTAAATTTTTAGGAAAGTCTTGATTAGCTCAACATTACGCTTAGTTGCGCCCTGGTTTTCTAAAACCAATTGTCTTGCTCTGCTGCCTATGGCTTCAAGCTCAGAGGGGTTATTTAACAGGGATCTTACCGTCTGACATAATTCTTCTCCTCCGTCCACCATCCGCGCTGCCTGCCTGCTTAAGAATAAATCGCTCATAGCGCGGAAATTAAACATATGCGGCCCAAAAAGAATCGGCCGGGACAAATATGCCGGTTCCAGAATATTATGCCCGCCCTTGTTTATTAGGCTGCCACCCACAAAAACAATATCAGCAATAGCATAAAAGGAGAGTAGCTCTCCAATAGTATCTAAAAGGAAAACTGGTTTGGCGCAACTATTAACAGCCGGGGCACTACCAGGGGGCATATCTTTGTTTTTTGCAACCGGTATAGACAATTCGCTAACCCGAATAACCCTAAATCCCAATTTCTCGATTAGGCTCTCTATCTGGGGCCTGCGTTCTGGATGGCGCGGGGCAATAAGTAATCTAAGGCGAGGGAATTCATTGATTAATCTTTTGTACACTTCTAGGATAATTTCCTCCTCACCTGGATGGGTTGAACCAACCACAAAAAGTTGATCTGTCTTGTTTAATCCTAATCTTAATCGATAGTCCGCATCATTCCTCTTAAAATCAATAATATCGTACTTCATATTCCCGGTAATCTTGAGCTTATCTGATGCCACTCCCAGAACGGATAGCCTCCGGGCATCTTGCAGGCTCTGCACACAGAAAAGCTGCAGCCTATTTAAGAGCGGCTTAATCAGGGGCTTAATCACCCGATACCCCAAAAAAGAGCGGTCAGAGATTCGCGCATTCACTAAAATAGTAGGCACATGCATTTTACTGAGTTGGTAAATCAAATTTGGCCAGATTTCTGTTTCCACAATAATACAAACACAGGGTTTAAGTTTGGTTATAACCATCCTGGTAATAAAGCTTAAATCAAGCGGCAGGTAAAATAGAAAATCTTTGGGTTGTTTAAAGCTGTGCACAATCCTATTGCCGGTAGTGGTGATAGTAGAAAAGATAAACCTTTTCTGGGGATAAGCCTGGCGTAATTGCTTAGCCAAAATCCCAGCAACCTTGGCCTCTCCTACGCTTACTGCGTGTATCCAAACAGGACGGTCTAATCTCAAAGCAGTAGGCAGAAACCCCAAACGCTGAGTAAAGCCCTGATGTACTTTCTTCCTGAGAAGAAAATAAGGCAAATAAACAATTGCGAAGATAATAAATACTAAATCGTATAAAAGAAACATCGTACTTAGTAAGGGGTGATTCTATCTGAGGAATTTATTTGGTGTAGCCAACAGGAATAATATAAATGGGCTCCTGATCATCAGGCAGAGATAAAACTTCCTTTACCTCCTCATCAATAAATGCGCCAATGGGTACTGAACCCAAACCCATGGCAACTGCTTGTAAGTGAATATTCTGGGCCACATGTCCAGCTTCAATATGCACAAATCTTATTCCTCGCTCACCGTATTTTCCGGTTACGCGTTGATAAACCGCACAGATTACAATATTAACCGATGCCTGAGCCACTGATGTTTGATCCAGGGCAGCTTGCGCCAATGAACTCCTCAGGTCATCTTGGCCCACTACCTCCAACCTATGCCCGTTGGGAAGATAATGAAATAATCCATCTTTGCTGAGTAGATAAACCTCCATGGGATAAAGTGCTCCAGCTGAAGGGGCAGAGCGAAAAGCCAAACCACCTTTTCTTGCAGTTATACCTTGAGTTGCCCAAAGTAGCTGGCTAATCTGGGGCCAATCTAAATCCTGGGAAACAAAATTTCTCTGAGAACGCCTTTTTAAAATTGCCTCCTCCACAGATACTTTACCTACCTTAATCGGCTCGGGTAAGCGAATCTCTTGTAATTGCGCCATGGCTATCTCCTTATCATAGAAAAATATGGCCAAAAAAATCAATAATATTCCTGCCACCCTTATCTTCATCTTTTCCTCTCAAGCCCGGGGATGAGCCTTTTGGTAAACTCTCTTTAGTTTCTCTGTCGTAAGATGGGTATAAATCTGGGTTGTGGAAAGATTGGCATGCCCTAAGAGTTCCTGAACACTCCTTAAATCTGCGCCACGATTTAAAAGGTGAGTAGCAAAAGAATGCCTTAAGCTGTGCGCTGAGACGCCACTGGTTAGCGAGGCAAGGCGAATATATTTGCCTACTACATTTCTTGCCCCCCGCGTGGTCAATCGGCTACCATTTTTATTTAAGAATAAGCTGGTTGATTTCCTTTTGCGCTTATCCACATAAGCCCTGATTGCCTTTAATGCGTGCTCGCCGATGGGAAGCAGACGCTCTTTCTTGCCTTTCCCTCTTACCTTGGCTACGCCGCTAATAAAATCTACATCATCGAGATTTAAACCAACTAATTCAGAAATCCGCATACCGGTACTATAAAATGTCTCCAGGATTGCCTGGTCGCGTAATTCTCGCTCATTATTACCACCTGCCGTCTGCAATAATTTAACCACCTCTTCTTCAGTTAAGAATAAAGGTAGATGCTTATCCAATCTAAGCGTACTTAGACTTAAGGCAGGATTGGTCTTAAGATAGCCATCGCGACATAAGAACTTAAAAAATGAGCGCAGGCAAGAGAGCTTGCGCGCAATGCTCCGTGACCTAAGCTTCCTCTCTTTTAGTTGTGCCAGATATCTCCTCAGGGTAAGGTAATCTATCTTCTCAAGTGGCACTTGCTGAAGGAAATTACTAAAATCCTGCAGATCTCCACTGTAATTAAGGAGTGTAAGTTGAGAATAATTCTTCTCAATCTCTAAATATCTTAAGAATTTCTCAATGTATCGCTGCATCATCTTTGGGGGCAGGCAAATCCCTACTGGTAAACCGGCATTTAGGGAAATTCGAGCAGCCGTAGAATGCCCCCCGCCTTGAACGCCTCTGGACTAATTCACCATTACAATCAGGCGCAGGGCATTTAACGCCCGTAGTAATGGTCTTGGAGAATTTACACTTAGGAAATCCTGAACAGCTTAGGAACTTCCCCCGCCGACCCCACTTGATTGCCAGCGGCAGGCCGCACTGCGGACAAATCTGATCAGTTAAGATTGTCTCTTTTTTAATATGCTGCTGGGCAAAATCAAGGTGGGTTTTAAAGGACGGATAGAAATCATTCAAAACCTTGATTCGGTCGTATTGGCCTTCCTCAATTTTATCCAGCTCCTCTTCCATCTGAGCAGTAAATTTAAGATTAACTATGCGGGGGAAATATTTCACTAATAAATCACAAACCTTAATTCCCAACTCAGTGGCATGAAAATAGCCTTTAATGCGCCGCACATAATCCCGGTTAACAATGGTAAGAATTATCGGAGCATAGGTAGATGGCCGGCCAATCCCCTCTTCCTCTAATACCTTAACCAACGAAGCCTCTGAATATCGGCTGGGCGGGCGGGTAAAATGCTGACTGGGAATGAGCCGGATTAAATCGAGTAATTCACCCTTTTCTAAATCGGGTAAACTCTTTTCCTTTTCTTCATTGCGGGCATAAACCCGGCTAAAGCCAGGAAAAATAACCTTAGTCCCAGAGGTGGAGAATAAATATTTATCTGCCTTAATCATCAGTTGGGTTACCCGGTAACGGGCAGGCGTCATCTGACTGGCGACAAAGCGGTTGTAGATGATTTCATATAATTTATATTGCTCTTTATTTAAAAACTCCTTGATACTTTCTGGGGCATACTTAAGTGAAGTAGGACGGATTGCCTCATGAGCCTCTTGGGCAAGCCTCTTGGTCTTATAGATATTGGGCGAGGCAGGCAGGTAATTCTTGCCAAAATTATTAAGGATGAAGTTACGCACCTTGATCAATGCTGAAGGAGCAATGTGAGTTGAGTCAGTGCGCATATAGGTAATTAAACCTACGGGTGCCTGTTTACCAATCTCAATCCCTTCATAAAGCTGCTGGGCAATTATCATTGTGCGCCGGGTGGTGAATTTGAGTTTATTAAATGCCTCCTGCTGTAAGGTGCTGGTGATAAACGGCGGGGGAGCCTTGCGCTTTCTCTCGCTTTGCTTGATTTCGTTTACTATAAATGTCTGGCTCTTTAAATCCCCAACTAAATTATCTGCCTCCTGTTTATTTTTGATCTCTGCCTTGTGATTCTCTATCTTTTCTAACTTTGCGCTGAACTTCTCTGGCTTCTTTGTTGCGACTTTCTTCTGGAGCTCTGCTTCAATCTCCCAGTACTCCTGAGGAGTAAATTTCTCGATTTCTCTTTCCCGCTGAACAATTAATCGCAAGGCTACTGATTGAACCCGGCCAGCGCTTAAGCCTCGGCTAATCTTGCGCCAGAGCAGAGGACTTAAGAAATAACCTACTAAGCGATCAAGGATTCTACGGGCAAATTGAGCCTCTACCATTTTTGCATCAAAGCCGCGCGGGTTATGGAATGCCTCTTTTACTGCCTGAGGGGTAATCTCATGAAAAACTACGCGCAGGCATTTTTTACCTCCTGATAACCTCTTCTTTATATGCCAGCCAATTGCCTCTCCCTCGCGGTCAGGGTCAGTAGCAATATAAATTCTATCCTTATCAGCCGCCTCTTTCTTTAAGGCGGTTAATATCTTCTGTCGGCCAGAGATAACTACAAATTCGGGTTGGAAATTCTGCTCTACATCAATCCCTAATTTCTTACGTGGCAAATCAATAATATGGCCCATTGAGGAAACAATCGAGTAGCCTTTGCCTAGAATATTGCTAATCGTCTTTGCCTTGGTCGGTGATTCCACGATGACTAAAGAATTCTTCATTTAAGGGACATCCTTTCAGCTGTTCGGGGGACATCCTTTGAGCCAATCTCAAGAGTGCCCCTTTTTGGTAATCTGTTTCTCAATATAGGCTCTATCTCCTCTATAATATCATTAACTCCCTCAACTAATTTTGCTCCCTCTCTTAATAATTGATGGCTGCCTTTCATGGTAAAGCTATCTGCCTGGCCAGGAACACAGAAAACCTCGCGACCCTCCTGGAGCGCAGCCGAAGCAGTAATTAAAGCACCACTTTTTCTGGGCGCCTCAATCACCACCACGCCAATAGATAAACCGCTAATAATCCTATTGCGTTGAGGAAAATTCTGACGCAGGGGCGGTATCCCCATAGGAAACTCTGAAATCAGTGCGCCGGTTTGGATAATCTGCTCATACATACGGGCATTATCTCGAGGATAAACCACATCCAAACCGCAACCAAGCACAGCAATTGTACGGGCATTGATTGCCAATGCTGCCTGATGCGCAGCTGTATCAATACCGCGCGCTCCACCACTAATAATTGTAAATCCGTATTGCCCTAATTGAGTACTGATCTTACGCGCCATATTCATTCCATAGACCGTGGCCATCCTTGTACCGACAATGGCAATTGAAAGATTATCACTCAGTGAAAGCTTACCACGCAGGAATAAAACCAAGGGTGGGTCAAATATATTTTTGAGATTCTCTGGGTAAGCCGGATCATCTTGCGTAATAAGCTCAACCTGGTATTTCTCAATCAACCGTAACTGCTTATCTAGATCAATCATTTTTCGCTGCTGGTTGATTGCCTCAGCAAGGGAGTTACCTAAGACTGCGGCAATCTCTTTCTGTGAGGCTGAGAGAATTTTATCGGGTTGAATGAATCTCTCCAGCAACTTCCTTGCTCTTACTGGTCCAATGGCAGGAATCAGTGCTAACCTAAGCCAATTAATTGTTTTTTCCTCTAACATATTCTAAAACCTTATCCACTACCGCCAAGACAGACAAATCAGAAGTATCAATAGTATAATCTGCCTGGGCATAAAATGGCGCACGGATCTTTAATAACTCATCAATCCGCTCAGCAGGATTCTCTACATTTAATAAAGGGCGTTGCCGATAACCCTGAGTGCGTGCTAAAATCACTTCTGGCCTTGAGGTAAGACAAATCATCCTACCTGTCTTTTTCATAATCTGGATATTCTCCTCATCTAAAATAATACCTCCACCACAAGAGACAACTCGATTCTTTTCTGCTGCTATCTCCTTAAGGGCCTGTTTCTCCAGGCTGCGGAAATACGCTTCGCCATCTACGTTAAAAATTTGACTGATTTTGCGGTTTTCTCTTTCTTCAATCTGCGAGTCTAAGTCAATAAACTGCTGGTTTAGCCTCCTGGCTACCTCATTGCCTACGGCAGTCTTGCCGGTTCCCATAAAACCTACTAAATAAATATTCGCCATGGTTTTACTAATACCCCAGCCGACCTCACTGACTCGGTCGGCGTGCTGAGCGGTGCTCCATTCGTTACAACGGACACCTTTAAGGCCAAATATAAGGTGCCCTTCATAACCACTAATTTTAACATTGAGTTACATCTCTGTCAACAGGTACCTTCTCCTAAGGTAATCCCTGGCTTAAGCTAACAGAGGTAAAACCAAATATAAAGCCCCGAGACTTTCTGCTCGGGGCTTTTTGTTCAGTCTTATCTTGCCTATTCTTGATATGCGGCTAAAACCATTTCAGTCAACGCCTGGTGCGCCTGGGGGCTTTTAGGATAAACGCAGCTATACCACCGTCCATCCTTACCCTGTTCCCGAGGCATTGCCAGGAATAATCCCTTTTGCCCCTGTAGGATGCGTAATCCCTTTACAATAAACTCACCGATTGCCACATCAACAAAGGCCTTAAGCTTTGAGTCCTGATCATCAAAACGATGCAGCCGTACAATCTCTACATCCATGCGTTTTGCCATATCAATCACCCCCCTTCTAATCTCAATAGACGAAGGGGGAATGATCTTCTCACCTAATTTTTTAGCTTATTCTCTTAAGATAATTTCGATAACTCGCCTTAATATCCCTAAGAGAATCGCTGCCAAATTTATCCAAAAATGCGCGCGCCAACTCAACAGCAACCGCAGCTTCGGAAACTACTCCTGCTGCCTCAACCACGCAGATATCTGAACGCTCAATACTTGCCTTTGCCTTTTTCTTGGTTTTTATATTTACTGAATCCAGGGGCGCCAAGAGAGTGGAAATCGGTTTCATACAGGCCCTCAAGACAATATCCTCACCATTAGAAATCCCCCCCTCAATACCACCGGAATTATTGGTTCTGCGAAAGAACCCTCTGGTTTTTGAGTAATACACCGCATCATGAACCTGAGAGCCTAATTTATCCGCATAACCAAATCCCAACCCAAGCTCCACTGCTTTTATACCCGGAATCGAGGCGATTGCCCGAGTCAGATTGCCATCCAGGCGCATGTCTGACTGGGTGTAACTTCCTAACCCAGCAACTACCCCCTTTGCTTTAACCTCAAAAATACCACCTACGCTATCCTTATTTATCCTTGCCTGATCAATAATCTTTTTTATTTGGGTTACATTTCTTCTCCCCCCGATCTCTAACACTCGACTGGTTATTTTAATCCTGAATTCCTCCAGAAATATCTTACATATAGCCCCAATTGCTACCCGAGCTGCTGTTTCCCGGGCTGAGGCACGCTCCAAGACACAGCGGATATCAACAAAACCATACTTAAGCAATCCTGCTAAATCCGCATGCCCTGGCCGCGGTGAGATTACACTAGGTAATCTTTCTATTTTGAAATCCCTATTTTTAACCACAACCCCAATCGGGCTTCCTAAGGTAAGGTTATTTTTTAAGCCAGATAGGATTTCAACTCTATCCCGCTCAATCTGCATCCTCTTACCCCGGCCATAACCCTGTTGCCTGCGTTTCATTTCTTGA
>JASFIK010000012.1:0-17085 GCA_050122705.1 Candidatus Omnitrophota bacterium
TAAAATCAATGTCCAAATTTAAAATCAATGTCCAAATTAATGTCCAATTAATAAGTAATTATGTCGTACAAATTAAATCATGATATAAGAAAATTTATAATTGAACAAAAAACAAAGAATCCAAATTTATCTTGTCGAGGTTTAATTCCGTTAATTAGGGAAAATTTCCAGGTAAGTTTATCTAAGTCATTGATAAATAAGGTAATTAAAGATAATAATCTGAGTAGTCCCGTAGGAAGAAGAGGCTTAAAAAAGAAAGTTCCTTTTACGCAACACTTTGAAATTAAAACTATTAGAAAAGAAAGAGGGCTTATTGAGCATGGTGGACTTTTCTTTTTAAAAACCGCTGATCTTAAACTCTCATTAACTGCTAATTTAGCCAAGAGCATCATAGTGTATTTCCCCAATTTATCCAAGCAAGATCTTCAGGCAATGATTGAGGCCTTTATTTTCTCTCCCTTGTTTAGGAACCAAAAGAGCCTTTGTTTATTCATGGGCAGGGAGATTACGCCTGGCAGGATAGAGCAATTTCTGCAAAAAATGGCTAAAATTCCTGTTGAAGAGTTAAGCCAGGGACTAACAGAATCAGGTATTGAGTATAACTTGAATAATTTCAATGAGTTACATAAAAAATCATTAATAAAGCTAAACTCCTTTGTACAGCTGAATTTCTTCCCCTCAGCATACCAATTCTTAGATTTTTCGGCGATGTTTGAGCGGTTTTATGCTTTGTGGGCAAGCATAAAAAGAGGTGAAAGCATCTTTGAGATCCAACTCTTTTGTCTTGAAGGGTTTGCTTGGGAGAAAGACATTGTTTGGCAAGAGGACCTTAATTATGCTATAGACAGAGTAAATGCAAGCCGCATTTTTACTTCTGAAAAAGAGCTGCTCTGGATTAGTTCTAAAATTGAGATTTTACCGGCAAAATCAATATAAGAAAGCGCTTTAAATAGGCCTCTTTTTTTGGTTGACAGCGTTATATATACATGCTATACTTATACTGCCGAACGATAAAGGTTATTTTCTAAAGGAATTAGAAAATAGCAAAGCCACGGGAATAATAATTACATAAAAATTTAAGGTTGTA
Organism: Candidatus Omnitrophota bacterium; assembly: GCA_050122705.1. GTDB lineage: Bacteria > Omnitrophota > Gorgyraeia > Gygaellales > JAHJCI01 > JASFIK01. Next base: position 1,088 of record JASFIK010000012.1, read on the forward strand.
ACCGGGCTGCCGAAACGGCAGCTCGGTTTTTTATTAGGAGTTAATAATGACTTTTAAAAAGATTAATAAAAGAGCTTGTCATACCAATAAAAAAAATTCCTATAATCAAGGTCAATCAATATTTGAATATTTTATCTTAACCATCGTCGTGGTGGGAGTTCTTTTTCTTACTGGTGGCTTTGCTTTTAGGAGTCAAGCTTTTCAGAGTATTAAGAATTCCTGCGAAAACGCATTTAATCAGGCAATGGGGGAGATGTTAGACTGATGAAAAAGGGCCAGAGTACAATTGAATACGCTTTATTAATTGCAATTGTGGCAGCAGCATTTCTGGCAATGCACCTTTATGTGCAGCGAGCAGTTCAGGCAAATTTTAAACTTATTGAGGATCAGATTAATGCTGAGCCACAATAAAACTTCGCGGGGTTTACGTCACCCGCGGATAAAAGAAAGGAGGTGAATTGATATGCGCAAGAAAAAGGGCCAGAGCATCTTGGAGTATGTGATTGTATTAACCGCGATTGTGGCAGCCATAGCCTTTGCAGCCAGGCAGTTTATTGCCCCATCAGTTCAACAGGCTTTAGATGATTCTAGTCAATCTATTTCTGGTGCAACAGGTAGGCTACCACGATAAATTTTAAAAAGAAGGAGGTGAAAAGAGATGTTTAAGCGAAAGGGCCAGAATATTGCGGAATATTCAATTCTTATTGCATTAATAATTGCCGCAGCAGTAGCAATGCAGACTTACATAAGAAGAGGAATTCAAGGTAGGATGGCAGATGCAGTTGATCATGCGCCAGATACTGATTTAGTAGCAGGCGCACCAATACAGTTTTCCACCAGGCAATACGAGCCATATTACCGGGAAGCTTCCTCAGATGTAGAGAGTACTCGCGAACTTGATGAAGATTGGGTTGAGCGCGGCGGGATTAGCCGATCTGGCATTGAAGAAGAGACTACCCGCGCAAGAGGGTCTTATGAACAGGATGTATGGTCAGGCGAGGGTGCTCGCTAATGTTTTAATTGAGAAGGAGGTGAAAAGAGATGTTTAAGCGTAAGGGCCAGAGCACATTAGAATATGCCTTAATTATAGCTGTAGTAGTAGCCGGTCTTTTGCTTATGCAGCATTATGTAAGACGAGGCTTTGCTGGTAGATTAAAGACAGCCTCTGATGATATGGGCGAGCAGTTTGATCCCTCTGCCTATACAGCAAGTTTTCAGATAGAGCAGGAGTCAGAGGTGCGACAGTCAGAGCTTGGTCGCGTAAGGCGCACAGAGCATATAGGTGATCAAGTAAGTGAAAGGACAGGCGATGAGGATATTGATGCCTGGGCATCAGGACAGGATATTTATAGCGACTGATAAACCAGCATAGCAATATCAAAGGATTATGAGAACAAGAAGAGCGCAGAGTATTAACGAGTACAGTGTTTGTTTGGCGGTGATTGTTTTTGCGGTTATCGCCATGCGAACCTATATTCAGAGAGGCCTGCAGGCACGTTATCGTGACTTGGTGGTCAGGACAACTGCCCAGGCCTCTCCCTCTTCTAATCAATACGAACCATATTATCGCAGTGAAGTTAATCAGGTTCAACATGAGAAGGATATTGAGGTTGATATTTTTGGTAGGGGTAGGCAGACAACAAGTTTTGAGTCTTGGCAGGGCTTAGGCGAGGATATGCTTCGTTTTGGAACCAGTAACCAAGGGATAAATTGTTATGATGATTAATAAAAAAGCCCAGAATATTATTGAATATGCAATCATTATTGGTCTTATTAGCTCCGCGCTATTAACCATGAAGATTTATTTTCAGCGTGGGATAGAGGCAGTAACCAGAGAACGGATAGATGACTTGAGTGGGTTTGGTTCAGGTATGTGGAATGCTCAACAAATTCAAGAGATGGGCATTGAGACTAATCTGGATGAGACTCTTGGGCCTGTAGTTCCTTTTGTGAGCATAACTACTTTTAATAACCGTGACACAGTTAGAACTCGCTATGGAGGTGAGCGGCGAACTGCTCCTAATGAAAACAGTGTTTCTAATCGAACCAGCAGGGGTTACCAGAGGATTAAGTATGACCAAGTAACCCAGCCAAATGTATCTGAACACAGGTATTAATTATGTTAAAGAAGATAAGACTTTCTAATAAAAAAGCACAGGTAACTATTGAATACGCAATGGTAATAATTTGTCTAATTGCAGCTTTATTGTCTATGCAGCATTATATAAGGCGCGCTACACAAGGAAGACTACGTGAAGCAGCAGATACAATCGGTGAGCAATATGATGCGCGCAATGTTAACTCAAGGCTTACTACTACTCAAACTGGGCAAACCATTACCGTGACAAACCAAAGCGAGGACATCTCAGCGGAAGCAGAATCAGGAAGGGTTTTTGGCATACGGACAAGTACTGTTACTGCAGGCGAAAGGGTAAGGAGGTTTGGTTTTGAGCAATTGGATGACTTTCCAGCGGGATTATACGATTAATCAAAAGGCACAAGCCTTAATAGAATTAGCCTTTTTTGGAACCATACTGATGTTATGCCTGGCCATGCTTCTTCGCTATGGTATGCAGGCTAATTATCAACAAAATCTTCAGATGCAGGCATTTCGCAAGGCAATGAAGGCTGCTTATTATAAAACAGGACCAGCTAGCAATATTACTCTTGCAATGGTAAAGGATAAGAGTATACCTGATCCGCAAGATCCATGGGGGTTTGCAGAGCGTTTTTCAACTGGGGCGGGTGCCTCAGTAGCCTGGGATACTAATATGCAGGCGCTTTATATAGATGGCTTTAGCGAGTCTCCTCAAAATAAAGACCTCCCCCGGCAAATAATTGAGATTAATGATACATTAGGCTTAAGAGATAGTGATTTAGCTGATGGGAGGATCAACAGCATTAACCAGGCACGCGGCGCTTTTACCACAGCTGGTTATGGGCAATCTGATTGTGTTGGTCAAATAATGGTGGTTGTGGAGCCACTCACCCAAGCTGATAGATTGTCCAGATGGCAAGAGCATCGCGAGGTATATATATCATGCGGAGATATTAAGGTAATGAACCGCACAAGTGACGAGGAAGAGCCTGGGAAGGCGTTTGCCTATGCTAAGATAGATGGGATTAAGAATAGGATAACCTCTGCTGACCTTGATGGTGACGGAGAAGCAGAAGCAATAATTGCGGTTAGCGGGACTCAAGCCTGCGATGAGGATACTGGTTATTGTGGGGGAATAAGTGCGTTTAAATATGTGGATTATCAGCGAGGCGATATTGATACTAAGTATAGCGCAGTTCATCCTTGGGAATGGGAAAAGGATACGAATCGCAATGGACTATTGCTTGATGAGCAACAAGGCATACTCGGTAATTATTGGCTTACTAAAAATGATAACGCTCGCCTAAGGAAAGTTGAGGACAATAATCAGATAGTCACAACCACCACTGTAAATTCAAGACAGGGTACAATACATGGATTAAGATTGAATAATGGAGTGGTGCAATTTTATGCTACTACCTTTAGGCCAGATGAAAGAACATTTACCTGGAGAGCGAACAAATGAAAATAAAGGGCCAAGCAAGTATTGAATTCAGCATTGCCTTTGTTTGTACAATACTGTTCCTTTTCCTAACTTGTAATATTTTTGTTTGGCTTAGTCATTGTTTGGTCAGGCGCCAGGTTGCTTATTCAGATTCTCGTAGGGTGGCAACAACGCGCAATGATCCAGGTAAGGATGACTTTTTTGATCCGCCCGACCTTAGCGTCTTTAGGCCAGGAGGTAGGCGATGAAGTCACAGATTGCCACTATCCTTACGTTAGCTATTGCTGCTATATTTCTATTTATTTTGATTACTATAAATATCGGTAAGGTATCTCAGAAGAAGACAGTTATCGACAATGCTTGTGATGGAGCAGGCCTTTTACTTGCCTCCAGCTTAAGCAGTGTGGGTACTGCGTTGAAACAATCACTTGAACTTTTTGGGGGCGCTACTGAGCGCTGTAAGTGGAATATGGCTATGATTGTTGGAATTGCAATAATTATTGCCGGAGTTATAGGAGCAATTTTTACAGCCGGCACTTCCTCATTATTGGTTGCGATTGGAATTGGAGCCCTCTCAGTTGGCGTGGGAGCATATTCTATATATTCAGGGGTTCAGGCTTCTTATGTTGACCCAGGTTTATTAAAGGAGATGGAGGCAAAATTTCAGAATATGACTGCTGAGCAGAGACTAACCGAACAGACAATCCAATATGCACTTTTTGCGACAATTGATGACCCAGCCTGGGTACCGGACAAATTTGACTCAGATAGAGATGGGGTTAAGATGACTCCTAGCGGCGGTGGCCCTCTGGATAAAATTCCCCAGTTTAGCCACTGGTATTTTCAAAGGCTTAATGATCTACCGCGCGTAGGACAGCCCATTACGAATTTCTATAGATACCTATTTCCTGTACCAAATGCTGGGCCTGGTGTTATGGGTGGGCAATTTGAGATTCTCGAAGTCGCTGATACCTGGGATGCTCAACAGGCTAATTTATTAGTAAATGCAGATTGGATACGTTGGGGCGGAACAAATTGGGGGATACGTGAATGGCTGGCGCAGGTATTTAAGCCCTTTATTGTGGAATTATGGGGCTATGGCTATGGGGTAGAGTTTGCCATTGATTATGAGGATGATATAACTTACCTTAATAAAGATGACCCAGATGACCGCGATCATGAGCATGATGAGTTAGGCCAGCTGTATAGAGATATAGTGTCCTTTGAGGATTGGGCCAAAGGCATCTACTCGATGAGCAAAGATGAGCTCATTGTTTCTTATGAGCAATGGATTGGCCAGTTGGATAATCTTATTCCCGAGGATGCCTCAAATGAGGATGAAGGCGCGGATTGGTATGATCGAATGGGGTTGTGGCTTGACAATATTAGAGGCTGGATTAGTCTGTTAGAGACAAGGCATAACCAGGTACTGGACTGTCTAAGAAACCGGTGTTGCAGAAACAGATATTCTTGCTGTAGCGGCGATTCAAGTACTGGTCCTTGTTGCCGCAGGGTATGTTGCCGCTGGTGTACTGCTTGTGATGAATATGATTGTTGGACATATTGTTGTGGTACTTGCTGTATTACCTGGATGGGCTGTTGCGGTCAATGGAGATGTTGTTGTCAGCAGTGCGGTGCTACTTGTCCTCCGCATGGTTGGAGTTTTAATCCTGCAGACCCAGTACAAGACTGCAATGTGCCATTGTTGGGTCCTGCGCCAGGTGGGCCGGCTATGCGAAATTGCTGTGATTCTGCTTGTAATCTACAAGCTGGCAGCAGAATTAGCTGTAACCAGACGAGAATTGAACCCTATATTAACGTGCTTAGAAACTTCGAAGTGAGCATTACGGCTCTTCGCCAAAACATGCATAACTTAGCTAATCAGGTAGCTGTGATGAAGTCTTACCCCTGGGTGCATGAGGCGATCTATGTCTGGAAGGATAGGGTTTTAGATGAATTAGGCCAGGCAGTTCCCGGAAAAGAAACCCCAGCACATATGGTTTATGTTAGGTTAAATATGGATGTGGGTGATGAGTTCAAATTCCCTTATATTACCACCAAACGTCGTAATTGGGGGTTTAGGATATGTCAGGTGGTTGAGGATGCGGAAGGTAAATTTGAAATTGAGGTAGCTCGCTATGATGAGGATACAGCTAAGGTAGGCCCATTGCGCAATCTCTGGAGGCTTAAATTCCGTCAGCAGCCAGGAGGGGGGGAAGACGCGCGCGTGACTTTATTACACAATGTCGCCGATAGATATTACAATCGCTTAAATCTGGGCAATGCCTGCACCTTAAATCAGTTAATCACCCCTGCAGAGCGTCAGCAGTTAACTAGCCTTGCCTGGGAGCGCGGCATAGCGAGCAAGGCACGTTTTAATTATGGGCCAGGGGATACCTTTCGGCCAGGGGTAGATGGTACTGCTAGAGAGAGGAACAGGCAGATATTTATTGACGAAAAAATAAGGTAAGCCAATGAAATATAAATTGTTAAAGGCAATGTCAGTTATTGAATATAGTTTTCTTATCGCAGTAATTGTGGCTGCGCTTCTGGGAATTCAGACTTACCTTAAACGGGCAGTGTCTGCTCGTTGGCGCCAGTCAGCAGATACCTTTGGGTTTGGCCGGCAATATGAGTTGGATAGGTCTGAAGGATCTTTAATCTGGGAGTAGCGATGGCTATTAAAATTATTACTCTTTTATTGATGTTTGGTTGTGTTGCTCTTTTAGCCTATAAGTTTATTCCTTTATTTCTGCGCCGCTATTATCAAATTCAGAATATTCGTATGGCAGAGATATCTAAGCAATTGGATCGAATGTTTATCTTTACAGAAAGGAAGCGTTTATTTAAGCTATTCACAATTGTGCCATTAGCGTTAGGCTTATTTGGCTTTATCCTTTTGCGCCATCCAATTGGTTTGATTGCTGGCTTGGCTCTTGGTCTGATTTCGCCACCGATATTAATAAAGAATATATCCTCGCAAAGGAGGAATAGATTTCAGGGTCAGCTGGTTGACGGGCTAATGCTTCTTTCAAGTTCCCTTAGGGCAGGGATGAGCCTGAATCAGTCTTTCGAGGTTCTTGCCGAGGAGCTCCCTGCACCAATTAGCGATGAGTTTGCCCTAGTAGTAAAAGAGAATCAGATGGGCGTGTCCTTGGAGGACTGCTTAGCGCATCTTAAACAAAGGATGCCGGTTAGTGATTTGGACTTAATTTCTACTGCGATTAACATTGCCCGAGAAACAGGAGGGGACTTAACCGAAATCTTTGCTCAACTAGTATATACAATGAGAGAGAAGAGAAAGCTTGAAGACCGAGTAAAGGCATTGACTGTTCAGGGCAGACTACAGGGTTTAATTATGGGGATATTACCCATCGCATTTGGTGTTTTTATTTATTTTACCAATCCAGAGAATTTCCAGATATTACTGGAGGATAAACTGGGACAAGCGCTACTCATGTATGCGATGGTCTCCGAGGTAATTGGAATAATTCTGATTAAGCGATTAAGCAAGGTTGAGGTGTAAACATGGAACTATTGATAATTTCCACATTGCTGTTTTCCAGTTGCGGGCTCCTTGCTTATCAGCTCTCTGCCCGCAAACTTATTGAAGAAGTTCACTTACCTCCTGAGATTAAGGGTCACTCAGGACTGCGGGCTTCTGGGGCAAAGGGGATTTTAGGCCTGCCTATACAATTGTTTGAGCGCTTGATTGAGAAAGCCGATATCCCGTTAGATAATTTAAGAAAAAAATTGATTTCTGCAGGTAGACCAATGAATGCTACTCAATTCTTGGCAGTTAAATTTTCCCTGATGGCGATTCTGCCATTCGCTGTCTTTATTATCCTTCAACCCCAGCCACCAGTACTGTTTTTGGCTGTATGCATTGGTTTCTTCTTCCCTGAATTTTGGCTGAATGGTAAGGTAAAGAAAAGACAGGCTGCGGTTTTAAGAGATCTACCCCATGTTATCGACCTTTTAAATATTTGTGTGGGAGCTGGGCTTGATTTTATGGTAGCGGTTAATCGGGTAATTCAGGAATTTCATCCCTGCACGCTGGTTGAGGAGCTTCGAGTTTTAGTTCAGGAGATACATATGGGCAGTTCCCGTCGGGAATCACTGAAGAATTTATCCAATCGGATAAACAGTCCTGAGGTTGTTTCTTTTGTCCGTACTCTGCTTCAGGCTGACCGGATGGGAACGCCGATTAGTGATGCTTTAAAGATGCAGTCAGAAGAGATTAGAATCCGCCGTTTTCAAAAGGGAGAGGAAATGGCGTTAAAGGCACCAATAAAGCTTTTGTTTCCATTACTTGTGTTTATTTTACCGGTAGTTATGATTATTGTGGCCGGCCCAATATTAATTCAGTTTACACGAGGTGGGTTTCTTAAGTTTTAACACCTTGTTATAGATGTTGTTTTAAGAAGCGTGTTGTTTATGATGGCATCGAAAAGGCAAACCCTTGAAATCGTAGATATCAAGGGGGCGCAAAGCCATGGGTTTCCGATGTAGAATCGGAAAAAGCCAGGTTACCGAAGGCCAGGGGAGAGTTGTAACCCATTGATATTTTGATGTTTGTAAGTGACTCAGAAATAATAAGATATGGAAGAAGAGATTAAACAACAAAATAAGCCAAGATTTAAAACCTGGATAAGGGTGATTGCCCTGTTAGTAGTGGTTATTTTTGTCCCTGAACAAGCAGCTTGGGCAATGGGTTATGATCCCAGCGTGCTTTGGGCTCCTCGCTTTTATTTTGGCTCAGGCCAAGCAGGGTATGTGGCTAATTTTGTTGCTGAGAATGTTCACCGCTCGCTTAATTTTCTGGCTAACAAGCCTCTTGGTCGGGTTGAGATTGCTCCAAATCTGATTGTAGATACCCAATGGTTTAAAGAGCCAATTACCTTAACCTTAACCGACGAATTAGAGGCTGATGCTTCTTCCTGGTGGATAAGCCCGTACCCTTATTATGAACAAATCTCACCCCCGGTAAGAAAAGGGACTGAGGCAACCCTAAAGGGTATAATCAAGGCATTAGAATTTGCAGTTTCTTATGGTAAGTTAGAACAGGAAGTAGAGAGAAGTAATGCTCCAGCAAGGGATTTGATACGCTTCCTTAATCGCGGGCTTGAGTTTGTTGGTAATTTCCCTCTGGGCGGGCCAATGTCAACCGAAATCAGCCGTCAATACCGCGATAGTATTTATTTTACCCCACCCCTGATTAAAGGTATTTATCGATGGTTAAGAGACCCGGCAACCCAGATTGATAACTATTGCGGTGTATATGCCTTACATAACCTACTTAAACATAATAACATAGAGATAAGCATTGAGGAGCTTGCTTTAAGAGTAATCCTGGTTGATTTATTGTCTGGGAACATTAAGCAATTAAAGGGCAAGCTAAAAACCTCCCTTTTTGCTATACATAAGGTAGCTGATTCCCTTGGCCTTAAGACCTTGCCTGTAAAGACAGAGCTGGTTAAACTAATTGATTCTTCAACTAATCAACACCTTCCCTTTATTGCTCACCTTAATAGCGATCATTTTATCTATGTTACCCGCATAGCAGAGGAGGGGGTTTATTACCAGGAAAAGGGCGAGGAAGAATTTATCCCCAAGATTTTACTAATTACTGAATTCAGCGGATACCTGCTTGTGGAGAATGAATTTTCAGGAATAGCTAAAATAGATAAGAACCAGACTAAAGACATCTGGGGCGGTTACACCTATCCAAAGACTTCCTTTCAAAAACAGAGGGAGGAGCTGAATGCAAACAAGCCAGGATGGGGAAGCGGCATTCCGATTATATCAAGATTACAATGGGAGATGGCTTATCCGCGCACCCATCGCATGGGAAACAGCATTAATGAGTTTACTTACGGAGACGTTGCTAATGTAGCCCTAATTGTAGGAACTGCGTTTATTGGCGGAGGTGCATTCCTAAGATTGGGGCAACTCGGAAGAATGGGGGTTACAACTGGCCGAAGCGTAGCTGCATTGAATACAACAGTTAATTTAGCTCGAACTGCATTGGTTTGGGGTACTACCTATACAGCTGCTAACCTTGCCCTTGCCAACGTGATGCATTATCAAGCTACTGGTAAGTGGTTGCCTGCCGAAGCAGTTGGCCAATTGACTTTAAATTCTATGGCCACAGGCATGATGATGGCTTTTGGATTTAAGGGATTAGGCCTTCTTAGCAGAGGAGTTGGTTTAGGTTTAGGTTCATCTAGACTCGCAAGTTTCGCTAGCTCTTATCCGCGCCTGTTTGCAGGTCTAAAATGGGGAACTTTTGGCGGTACAGTGGGAGTTGCGCGCGGTTATATGAACAACCAATACCGCGGAATACCTTACAGCTGGAAACAGGCAGGTGTTGATTTTGGTGTTGGTTTTGGTTTAGGCTTTGCTGGCGGAGCAGCATTTCGTTCTATCCCTAAATTTGGGCCAGCGCTTGCCGGGCACTCTGGTACCTTAGCTAAGATTGGAACCTCTGCTTTGGTTGGTGGAACGATTAACTTTGCAGGAGGTCGTCTGACCCCTGTATTAAATGTACCAGACCCTAATAATCCCGGGACAACCCGTACTTATTTAAGCCCATTCAGTTTACCCGAAGAATACAACCTTGGCTGGCAAGGAGATTTATTTAATTTTGGGATGGGAGCGGTTTTTGGAGGAGCAACAGCTCTTTATTCACCTGCAGGGTCTCGTGCTGCTCAAGGCATATCTAACGCAGGTACAACTTCCTCTTCTAGAGCTGCCAATGCAGCTAATCTTTCGAAGTGGGCAAGGGTTAAAGAAATAGCAAAGCTTTCTTATCGAGCGCCAAATAGGATACTGACGAGGATAGGGTTAGCTGAGGCTAAGTTATTTGGGGGAAGTGCCACTGCCTTAGGAAGGTTTGCATTGCAACACCCATTAAAAACAGCCTTTATGACTTACTATGGCTTAAGCATACCCTATGCTGCCTGGGATGCTGCAAGTATCAAGCCCCCAGAGCCTGTTGATGATTTTAATGGGGATGGGAAAATAGATAATGAAGACTTATTAGCTGAATTTGATGCTAACGAGGATGGGGTAATAACTATAGACGAATACTATCGTCCTTCTCTTATTAGTGCAGTTGGGAAGAATATTTTTGCAGCAGGTGGCAGGCAATTTCTAAAACTTACCCTGTCTCTTTCGCCACATCTAAGACCTTTAAAAGAACAAGTCCAATCAATGGATATGATAGAGACAAGCACTGTCTTAGGGTCTGCTAATATGCTGGGGCCTTTTAGCATAGCGCCTTCCTATGCCTTTGGATTAACCAAATTTTATCTGGCTTCACCCGGGCTTGCTGTTAATGTGATTAATCCTGAAACCTGGCAGGAATTCGGGGCATTGCTTACAGGGATTGGCGATATAGCTCAAGGGGGTCAGGGAGGAGAGGTTTTACCGGCCTCATTAGCAGAATGGTCTTATCTTGTTGGTAGTGTAGTAGGAGCTGGCCAGGGATTAAAGGATGTAGGTGCAGGATTACGCGCTTCTACTGCCAAGTATACACAACCCAATGCTCAAGCTCTTGGAATTAGTAAATTTAAGCTTGGATTTGGTAAAGGGCTGCACTTTGCTGGAGGGGTTCTTGAGAGCACTCCCACCTTCCTTTATCTTAATACAGCTCTTAGTATAGGCATACCTCTTCTAACCACCAAGGGCGATTTTAGCTCTATGGGTAGAGTGGCAAGAAAATTGGCTTATAATTTTGATTCTGTGGCGTCTACAGCAATTGCTTTTAATGCAGCATTTAGAGCCTTAACTCCGGCTACTAAACTTATTGGCAACACCGCACCAGTGAGAGGATTAAGAAATTTTGTCACAAATCACACAAGGTTGGCTAAAGGAATTGGCGTTGGATTAATGGGCACAGGTGGGACAATGTATTACTTCGGAGCACATCATGATAGTTTGAGTGGAACGCGGACAGGAAATATACTTGCTAATGCAGGCCTATTAGTTTTTAGCGCTGGTGGTTTCCTCACCATGGGCGGAACCCTGAGTGGGTTGAATAAATACTACGCAAACATATCAAAAAACGCTGGCACATTTACTCGTTTAGCTGCCAAGACAAAGAGCTTTGCGCCTTATTGGACCGGGGGTACGCTAGGCGTTGCTGCAGCTGGTGCGGGCTGGTATGGAATGAAGAAGTTAGTAATCGACTCATTGTTGTTAGGAGGTAAAACTTATGTTATAGGAGATAATGGCTTGCGCAAGGCTACTTATGATGAGCTCTCTCGACCAACGATCTTTGGTAATAACCAATTAAGACATTATATATTAAAAAGGGAACTTACCGCTGAGGAAGCAAAAGCAATTAATGAATCAATCGCAGAACAACTGGTAAGGAGGCCAGAGGGAGTTTTAGAGTTTAAGGATGGAGATAGTGTTAAATATGGTCTATTTGAAGGTGAGCTGGATGGAGCAGGTAACCTAGTGCCTATTAACACCATGCCCACTCCAGAGCTACCTATAATCGGTAGATTGCCTGCAGGTGAATGGACTTCTGTATTGATAAATGGCGCATTAATTATGGCTGTAGCCAATACGATAAGGGTTGCTAATAAGGCTTACCGTGGACCTGACTTAAAACCTTCCCAGCCTGTATTGCAGGAGATGCTGAAGAAAGCTAAGTTGCCTTGGGATAAAGCTGCAACAGTTGCTCAAGGCATGAGCAACCAATTTTATAAGGCACCGTTAAGAAGTGTACTGGCTGCTCAAAAAGTACCCTTGACTATTGCTGGAGTCGGCGGAGGTATTCTACTTGTAAACAATCTTACGGACATTGTTCCTTCAGAATTTAAAACCGCGGTTAATTATCTTGGCGGGGCAATGGCAGTATTAGGCGCAGGAAAAGCTACTCTTGGCGTTGGCGCAAAGTATATTTCTCCCAACACATTTGCAAGCATATATAAGCCTATTGCAACTACAGCTACTTATGCTGCACATACAGGTAGTACGCTGTTTTTTGTAATCCCTGCTTTACATGGCGTAGTAGAAGGTACCTCATTAATTTTTAATAAATATGTTCTCCCTGCCAGCACTAATTCAATTGAAAGGTCATTTTTCAGGTCTACTTTTGCAGCCTTCTGGGATGATACGATGGTTAAGAAGCAATTTGGAGATGGAGAAAAATGGGTAGAGTTAAGCAAGGTCAAATATCTTGATGAGCAAGGTAATTTTAAATGGGGTAATGTACCTATTAGAGCATACAATGCAGGATTGTTCGGGGTGGAAACAGAAGGAGCGAAAATAGGAGAACTAAAGCAGCCTTCTATGCTTAAGCTCTTTAATAGAGGTCCGGGTTCTTTTCTTGGAGCCATTCAGACACATAGCTGGACCTTTGCATTAATTTTAGGCGTTGGTCATGCGCCCCTAACAGCAATGCTTGGCAATATTGGATGGGCTAATTTTGGTAGAAAGTTTAGGGCTGTAGGCCAAGGCCTGGAACATACCTTTAGCTTTGGGTTGGGTGGATTATTAATGCCCAAAAGCGCAGCCGGAGCTGTAAATAGAGGAACAAAAGAAGTGTTTAATCGAGGCTTTAATTTGGTAATGAAGGGAACAACTGAAGAGGTTATTATAGAACAGGCGATTGAAGTGGCTAGCGCGCCTGCTTTTGCTATTTTAGGTTCATTTATCGGACCTGAGTGGTCAAGGGGAATCAGCGAGATATTCCAAGAGGTAGCTTCTCCTAACGCAGTAGGGGGAGCCTCTAGATTCAGCGCTTCTCAGGAGTTCTACCACGCTATCCTTGGCGATGGTGCAGAGATTAGCGGCGTGGGTCTCCCCAGCGACTTAGCACATTTTAAAGGAAAGAAGAGGGCAGATTTTGAAAGCAATCCAAGTTTATTAAAAGATTTAGCAGGTTCGCTTTCTCAGGGCTCAAAGATAGGAGTTAGGCAAAACGGTACCACAGTAATGTTTGAGGTAGAGAATGCTCAAGAATGGTCAAATACCTTGAATATTCAGGCAAGACGCTATGAATTAGGTCAACAGTTACATTCTAACCAGGTATCCCTCTCGGTTCTCGGGCAAGTCGCAAGTGTGGGAAGTTATATAGATAGCACGGCAGCTCGTTATGCCTTGGCAGATACCTTGCAAGCCAACGAAATATCATATCTTAGCCACCTGAAGACAGCAGGAGTTATTACTCTTCGTCCAACTAACGGAGTAGGCAATCCAGTTAGCCTAAAAATAGCTGATTTGCAATTACCCTTGAGCGAAAGATTAGCCTTTGATGCAGAATTAAGGCAAGATGTTAGAAAATATCTAACTAATAATTTAGACATAACCAATACGCTACAAAGGAGGTTTGGAGATAATGTAATTATTTGTTCTGTTAAGGGTCAGTCCAATACACTTGCTCCTCAACAGGTAGTTAATTTCATCCAAAGTGCGCAAAGGCAGACAGTTGGTTGGCGTGGACCAGAAGGAAAGGGATTAGAAATCATAGCTGTAAAAGGAATGACTAATGCAGGCTTTGCATCAGGTTATGCCTTTGGCAATCAGATATTCGTAGATTTTGAAGAATGGAATAGCAATCCCTCTTTGGAAACAGAGAATATGAATCCTGTGGTAAGACACGAGATTAAAGAATTAGCCCGGGTTAATCGTTTTGGAAGGAGAATGGAAGGTAAATCAGGTAAACAAATGGGGCCTACTGAAGCATATACACGTGTAATCCAATCTCCTCAAGCAGTGCAACTTTTCGAACTTGCACATGAGCTGGCACCGCCTGCAGCCTCAGGTACTATAAATATACAAAATCAAAAACCCATACCACCAGCGGATATTACGATTCCCTCTATAAGATCGTCTCCATCAATAAGCTCTGCGAGTTCCCCACTCAATTTGTCCCCTTCGATTATCGCTGCTTCAGACGGACCAGTGTATTCTCGAGATCTTAAGTTGGCTCTTGAAAATGCAAGACTTTTAAAAGCACCACCTTTATTAGTCAACCAAGAAATCATAAATCGTCCTGAAGCAGCAATACGAGTTATCCCAGAGCGTCTTCCTACCCAAGACATAATTTTAGATTCTCCTAAAGGTAATCTTGTAAGCAAGGTTAAAGGTTTAAAACAAGGCCTAGTTGATATACTTAGATCATCAGGCCCGGTTACCCCCTTAGGCGCAACCTTTGATTCTCCTCTAGATATATTAGAAAAAGAGTTAGGGCGCGTGGGCTTGGAGTTATCCTTAGCTAAAGCCGATTATATTAATACACCAAGTGAAGAGCTCGGCCTTAAGCAGCAAAGCTTACTGCAGGATATAGAGTTTTTAACAGGCGCTATAGCTTATCAGCGAGCATTAGCAAAATATGGGTCTGCGCCAGCTGCTAAGGAAAAGATAATTGAAAAGATTAATACAGAATTAGCCTCTACTGATGAGCAGATTGAAAAAATTAAAAACATTTCCCTAGATAATATCCTTGGTGGATTAGAGCATCTAAGGGGATCGGCTAAGGCAAGTTATGAAAGAGCCTTAGCTAAATCTAAAAAGCAAGCATTAAAGCCATTAGAGCAAAAGCGAGAAGGGCTTCAAGAGCGGTTAAAGGATTTGAACAGAGGAAGATTTGATTTAAAAAGAATACTCTTAGGAAGAGATGAAATTAATTTAAGACAAGAAATTTACAAGGATTACATATCGCAGGGAAAAGAGCGAGCTCCTCAATTCAGTGAATTATCTGGCATATTAGCTGAAACTGGTCTTGACCGGGCATCTCTGGGAATAGAGGGCTGGGAAGATATAACCAGTTTTACCGAAAATCAATACGCAAAGGTATTTTCAACCGAAGAAGTAACAATAAAAGATTTTGATTTATCTAATTTTCCAGACCCGATTAGGGAGCAATTAAGACAAAGGATTCAGAATAGATACAATAATGCAGATTTGCCTATTGCCAATGTACAACAGATAAAGTCTCAAGGTGGACATCTTGTGATAGTGCAGGATAAAGTAACACCACTTGCTGATAAATTAAAAATACCTGATCAGTTTGAACCAGCCGAGTCAGCAAAAGATATCTTAACAGATAAAGTAGGTAGCAGAATACATCAGCAATGGCAGCAGGATTTCTTTGCTGAGAACGGGCAGACCGCACAACGCTGGGAAGTTGTAGCAGATAGCAGCTGGAGGCAAGAAATTACAGCAAAACTTAATTTACAGCCAGGGCAACAGAAGGGTAATGTGCGCATGAGTCAAGATGGTAGCGTGGAAATAGATATTGCCCGCGCTTCATTTGAAGAATTAGCGCCAAGATGGCAGGCTGATAACAAAGCCGGAGCTATAGATGCCATAAATGTACTAACACAAGCAAACGCCAAGGGCATATCTTTAAATGAACTATCAACCGCTTTTAAGGACGCATTAAAACAAACTGAAGCAGGTAAAAAATTAGATAGTTCATTTGCCAAAGGCTCTATA
>JASFIK010000013.1:0-17046 GCA_050122705.1 Candidatus Omnitrophota bacterium
TTGAAAAGTTAAATCAATCAATTTAAATCCAGAGAATACTACGCAATTCGATTGCTTTTTGGTTTAGTTTCTGGTATAAATAAGATTAATCAAAAGGAAAATACAATTTTTGCACAGATGCGATAGCCAAATAGTGGAGGTCAGTATGGATAAAGAAAGAATAGAGATAGAGAATGAGATTCTTGATAAGCTTGCAGGAAAAATTTATCTTATACAGGACTTAACCGGAAGAAAGGAAGTTATTTTTAATATTTTTTTGGAGGTTTATAATACTCCAAAATGCAAAAAATTTTTAAAGAAGAATGAAGGTTTAGAGTTGGAAAATTTTTTTAACGAATTTCTCTCTTATGGCTTAATCGAACAATTTCTAAATGATCAAGAAGTAGAAGACATTATGATAAACTCCCTTGGGCCGATATATATTCATAAATCCAAACAAGCCATAATTAAGACAAATAAGCGATTCTCTACAAAAGATGAATTAGATTTACTAATTAAAAAATTGATAGTATTTTCTGGAAGAAAATCCATACAGAAGATAAATAATATTGAGCTTTCTGGGATAAGGGGAAGGGTTAATATTGTCTATTCTCCTCTTGGCCCACAGATAACTATAACCCGAGCAAAAGAGAAACCCTTGAGCATTACCGAATTAATTAAAAATAGAACCCTTACCTCAGAGTTAGCGGGACAGTTTTGGTTATATGTTGAGGGATTAGGAGTAAAGTCAGCAAATATCATAATTTCCGGAGGGCCGGGCAGTGGAAAGACAACACTCTTAAATTCCCTATTTAATTTTATGCCCGAGGCAGACCGCGTAGTCATTATAGAAGATTCCCTCGAGTTAAATACTGACTTTGAGAAAAATTATTCCCGGCTAGAGAGTGATGAAGAATTAAGCATGGCAGATTTAGTTAAGAACTCCTTACGCATGCGTCCCGATAGAATAATCGTTGGCGAGGTTAGAGGTATAGAAGCTAAGGATTTAATGACCGCGATGAATATAGGCAAGTATTGCATGGGAACTCTTCATGCATCAACTGCAAGAGAAACAATTATGCGCCTTGAAAATGAACCTATGAATGTTCCCGAGGTATTGGTAAATTTGGTTGATGTATTTGTAATTATGAGGAGATATAATATAAAAGGCTATATGCATCGAGTAGTGGGAGAGGTGGTGGAGACAGCAGGCTTAGAGAAAAAAATGGTATTATTAAGTTCTCTTTGTTCTTACGATCCAGTGAGCAAGCGATTTCAGAACTCTTCAGTGAGTAGTGTTTATAGAGATAGGCTTGCGGTAGTAAGTGGCTTAAGTCCGCGCGAAATACTGAATGAGGTTAAGGTTCGCGCTAGTCTCCTTCAGGCGCTTTCCGATAGGAATATTATGGATATGCAAGAGGTGACCCAGTTTTGCTATCGGTATATCAATAATCATCAAGATGTATTAAAGGAATTTGGACTAAGTCGGGATAAGATATTAGGCAGATAAAAAATAAGTTGTAGGTTTATTTATCATAGGACCTAACTAAAGAGAAGTTATAATTTAACATAAATTAGATATCAGGTATGGGATCTGATTTAATAAACTTATTATTTAGGTATTTTATAATTACAATATACAGCATTATCTGTCTGATCAATATAATATTTTCCTTTTTTCTTGATCGTTATCGAGGATTAAATGATTTATTGGAACTCGAAATCTTTAATCTGCGAACACTTACCATATTAGAGAAAAATCAGTGTAATATTGACGAATGGTTTTTTGCCCACCATATGATTATTGGACCGATCTTGTTTTTTGTTTCTTTATTTGATGCCTATGCGTTAAATAGGTTGCTCCTGCGCCTGTAGCTTAATTGGATAGAGCAGCGGCCTACGGAGCCGAAGGTTGGGGGTTCAAATCCTCCCAGGCGCACTACTAGCTATGCCAAAGATTGACGAAATATATATGTCCGAGGCATTAAAAGAGGCAGAACAGGCCGTGCGTGAGGATGAGGTGCCGGTTGGATGCGTCATTGTTCAGGATAGAAGAATTATTGCTCGCGCCCATAATCAGGTAGAGCGTTTAAATGACCCCACTGCCCATGCAGAGATGATTGCAATTACTCAGGCTACGAACTATCTGGGTAGCAAATGGTTGAAGGGGGTTGCAATTTATGTTACAATTGAGCCTTGTTCAATGTGCGCCGGTGCATTTGTTTTAGCGAGAATAGAAAGATTAATCTATGGAGCGGATGACCAAAAAGCTGGTGCCTGTGGCTCCGCGGTAAATATTGTTAGTAATCCGAGGTTAAATCACCGCATTAAGATTAGAAAAGGTATATTAAAAGAGGAATGCAGTTCTCTGTTGAAGAAGTTCTTCAAAAATAAACGAGTATCCAAATCAGCACAGCTGATTAAGAAATAAATGAGTTAGGAGAGATGGCTGAGTGGCCGAAAGCAGCTCCCTGCTAAGGAGTTGGACGGGTTAATGCCTGTCCCCTGGGTTCAAATCCCAGTCTCTCCGCCATTTAATTTTTAGCCTCCCTAACATAATATCCTACAAATAGTTACAGTAAGTATAAAAAAATAAATTCTCCGTGTGTCCATTTTGTGCCCAAACCTTCCCCTAAATCCCCTACCATTTTGAGA
The DNA here is from genome assembly GCA_050122705.1 of Candidatus Omnitrophota bacterium. Taxonomy (GTDB): domain Bacteria; phylum Omnitrophota; class Gorgyraeia; order Gygaellales; family JAHJCI01; genus JASFIK01. Next base: position 2,635 of record JASFIK010000013.1, read on the forward strand.
TTGTGGTGGTATAATCGAGGAGTAGATTGTAGAGGGTTTCTTATTATGATTAAAGGCGATATCGTTACTCTTCAACCAGCTGCCCAGCATGACAAGCGAACTATTTATCAGTGGTTAATTCAGTGGAAGTCTTTAGCTTCTAATTATAGCTTGCCTTCTTGGGACGAATTTTGTGATGATTATAAACCATTCTTTTTTGACGGTTCAAGACTGAAGACTGGAAGATGCTTTATAATAACTGTTGACAATGTTCCTGTGGGCCAAATTAACTACCATACGCTGTATGAACATTTTCATCATACCGAGCTTGATATATGGATGAAGGGGTCTGAAAATTGCGGCAAAGGATATGGTTCTGATGCCTTGAAAGCTCTTTGTGATTATTTATTTACAAGTTTAGGAATCAAAGAATTTGTGATTCGTCCCTCGGCAAAGAACCTTCAGGCAATAAAGGCTTATGGAAAAGCAGGGTTTCATCAAGTTAAATGCAATATAGAGGAACAAACTGCCAGATATGGCGCTCCCGATTCCAGGGATTGCGTTGTGTTAGTTAAACAATTCAAGGGATAAGTAGTTTATCGGCTTCTTCACTCAAACACCACACCTTAAACTCCTCCAAAAAGTTGCGAAAATCGTCCTCCTGGGGGAGGGCAAAAATAATTTCTTTTGCCCAAATTGTGCCCAAACCTTCCCCTAAATCCCCTACCATTTTGAGATTGTGGTGGTATAATTGGGGCAAAAGGAGAAGTGATGGAAGAGACAATGGATTACTATTACTGTCAAAAAACGAAGTACTAAATAAAAAAATTGTTAACCCCATACAAAAGAAATTTATCCTACATGAAAGAATAAAAAGGCTTTAAGGTATTCCTGGTGATGCAGATGTTGAATAATTCATTTCATTCAAAACCTATTGAAAAAGTGCTGAAGGAATTATCCTCTAGGATAAACGGACTTTCGCATAAAGAAGCAAAGACCCGCCTGCAGGATTTTGGTCCTAACGAAATACCTGAGAAAAAAGTTAAACATCCTGTTTTGATTTTCCTTAAACAATTTCATAGCAGTCTAATTTATATCCTTATTGCCGCCGCTGCTATTTCATTTTTCATTGGCCATGAAGTTGATGTTTATGTAATCTTAGCTGTAATTCTAATTAATGCCATAATAGGCTTTATTCAAGAGAATAAAGCAGAGAAATCAATTCAGGCTTTAAAAAGGCTGATTGTACCTTATGCAAAGGTTTTCAGAGGAGGAGAATTACTGCAAGTAGATGCAAGAGAATTGGTGCCCGGAGATATTATTTTCTTAGAAGAGGGCGACAGAATTCCTGCTGATGCAAGGCTTCTTGAAGTGAAAAACACCAGGACAGTAGAGGCTTCTTTAACTGGCGAGTCACTTCCTATTGACAAAGACGTTAAAGTGCTGCCTGAAAAAATAAGTTTAGCCGACCGTAAGAATATGGTATGGATGGGGACATTTCTTGCCGGCGGACAGGCGAAGGCTGTTGTGGTATCTACGGGTATTAAAACAGCTATTGGTAAAGTAGCTATTAGTATAGAAGAGATAAAGAAAGTCAAGGGCCATTTTGAAAAAAAGACAGATATTCTGGCAAGACAAATGGGTATTATTGCGGTTGTCTGTGCATTTATAGTATTCTTGGTTGGTTTCTTTGCTAGAGGGTTTGAATTCTCTGAAATTTTTCTTTTTACAATAGCCTCTCTTGTTGCTGGGATCCCAGAAGGATTGCCTGCAGTACTGGTAATAGTACTTGCTATTGGCGCCTACAGGATGGCAAAAAGAAATGCTATTATTAGAATATTGCCGGCAACTGAAACGCTTGGGGTAGCAACAGTTATTGCAACCGACAAGACAGGAACATTAACACAAAACACCATGAATATTGAGAAGATAATTTTGCTGGGTGAAGATGAAATTACTGTTTCAGGAGAGGGTTGGAGGCCTTCAGGGGATTTTTCTCAAAAAGATAACACCATTGCTCCATTAGAAAATTCTCGTTTATCAAAACTTTTACATATCGCTTGTGTTTGCAATAATGCAAGGATAACAAAAGAAGAGGACGAAAAATATAAAATTATTGGTGACCCCACAGAGGCTGCTTTAGTTGTTCTTGCACAGAAGGCTGGGTTAAAGAAGGAAGAGTTGCTGGAAAGAGAGAAAAGAATAGATGATTTACCATTTAATCCAGAATTGAAATATAGAGCATCGCTTTCAGTGCTTGTGGAAGAAAGCAGGAAAAAAGAAATTTATGTTGTCGGAGCTCCGGAGGCTGTTCTTGCACATTCTTCTTTTATGCTTTGGGAAAAAGGAGAAAAAAAGATAACACAAGAAGAGAAACAGGAAATTTCAGCCGGAATACAAGCTTTGGCAAAGAGGGCAATGAGGGTTCTTGGCTTAGCTTACAAAATAACTCCTGCCAGTACAGATAACCTGTCGGAAGGTTTGGTAAATGACCTTGTTTTGGTTGGCGTTGTTGGTATGCTAGATCCTCCAAGGCTCCAAGTAAAGGAGGCAATTGCTAAAGCTAAGAAAGCAGGAATTAGAGTTATTATGAAGACAGGAGACCATAAAGATACAGCTGTTGCTATCGCTAAAGAGATAGGAATGATTGGCGAAAAGACAAAAAGTAAATGTCCAGAGGTTCTTACTGAACAAGAATTGCTAAAGCTTTCGGAGGAGGAGTATGAAGAAACAATAAAACATGTTTCTATTTTTGCCAGGTTAACTCCTGCCATGAAATTAAGAATTGTTGAAACTTTACAGAAACAAGGCCACATAGTTGCCATGACAGGGGATGGGGTTAATGATGCACCTGCACTTAAAAGAGCAGATATCGGAGTTGCTATGGGTATAATTGGCACTGATGTAGCAAGGGAGGCAAGCGCGATTGTGCTTGCCGATGATAATTTTGCTTCTATTGTGAATGCAATAGAAGAAGGAAGAACTGTTTTTACGAATACAAGACAGGCAAGTTCTTTTCTAATCACTACTAATTTTGCAGAAAGTATAAGTATTATAACTACGATGCTCCTTGGCCTTCCATTGCCATTGCTACCTACTCAACTGTTATGGCTCAATTTGGTTACTGATGGGGTTACCGATGTTGCCTTAGCCGCTGAACCAAGTCATGAGGACGTTTTGGAAGAACCTCCACGAAAGGCAAAAGAAAATATTTTATCAAAAGAAATCATCCCTTTCATTCTCATCATGGCCGGCATTATGGTTACTTTTACATTAATTATTTTTAATGCCTATTTGCCAAGCGGAATAGAAAAGGCTAGAACAGGGGCATTTACTGTTATGGCATTCACTCAATTATTTAATGTTTTTAATATGCGTTCACTTAAAAGATCTATTTTTAAGATAGGTCTTTTTAGCAATAAATTTATAGTCGCATCTCTTATAGTTTCTGTCGTTTTATTAGCCATGGTGCTTTATGTTCCATTTTTCCAAGGCATATTTCAATTTGCGGCCTTAAGTCTATTAGAAATATTAACTATAGTTCTTTTTTCATCTTCAGTATTGTGGTCAGGTGAGTTGTATAAGTATTTAAAAAATAAGTAGTTCGTGTAATTCCACTCAAAATTTTGGCCGCAGCCCTTTTCTAACGGGGTAACGGATGCTATACAAAATCTTTGCTGATTTAATTGTGGTTATACATTTTGCCTGGGTATTGTTTATGCTGGTAGGGTTTCTACTTACTTTATACGGTTTCTTCTGGAAGAGATTTTTTGATCAGTGGTTATTTAGAACCGTTCATGTAGGAGGGATTCTTTTTGTGAGTATTTTAGCTGTTTTAGGGCAATATTGCCCCTTGACTCTATGGGAGAACACCCTAAGAGCAAAACACGATCCATCTTTAGTATATGCAGGCTCCTGTATAATTCACTATGTTCAGAAGTTACTCTATCCAAATATCAATCCCTTAATTATTCGAGCAGTAACTACATTTATTACTATATTTAGCATAGTTGTATTTATAGTTAAGCCGCCAACAAAAATAAGGAGAATATTTAAATGGAGAAAGGTTTAAAGAAAGAACTTACCCTTTTGAGTGATGATAATGGAAAGGATGATTGAAATTAATGTCAGAACCAATGGCAAACAAATCTAAACATTCGGATAAACAAAAACTGTCAGGAATACTGTGTACACAAGACAAGATAACTATTGCCTATGAACATATTAAATCTGGCTTTGAATCTGTGGTTGTGGTATGCCCAGGATTCTTTAACAGTAAGAATACTAGATGGATGCGTGAGGCTATAAACCTGGTCTCATCCGAACATGATGTTTTGATATTTGATTTCAGAGGACATGGGGATAGCGGGGGTAGATTTTCGTGGTTAGCAAGAGAACATTTGGATTTAGATGTCGTATTGAATTATGCAACAAGTAAACAATACAAACAAATAGCTATATTAGCTTTTTCTCTTGGAGCAGCCGCTGCGGTAAACCTTGTTAGTAAAAGAGAATGTGTTAAAAGTATGGTTTTAATAAGCTGTCCAACAAAATTCCGGAAGATAGATTTTCATTTTTGGAGTCCTAAAATGTTATCAGACTTAAAAGAAAATATCGATTGCGACTGGGAAGGCAAAGGTGCGAGGGTTACAAGTTTATTTATCCCCAAGCCCAAACCGATTAAAAACATTGGTAAAATAAAAAATTCTGCAATACTTTTTATTCACGGTGATAGTGATTGGGTTATCAAGGAAAATCATTCAAAAGAACTATATGAGACTGCACGGACATTCAAAAACCTTGAGATAATAAAGGGCGGGCTTCATGCAGAAAGGCTTATTCAGCAGTATCCGGATAGAATGAGAGATTTAATACTTGGATGGTTTTCAAATACTGTTTAAATAAATGCAAATTTAATATTCTTTGTGCCCAAATTGTGCCCATCTAAAGGGAAAACGCAGGAAAACAGAGGAAAAAGTTGTATAACATATAGAATCCTCAACGAGTTCATAAATAGACCACCATTCTTATAACTCATTACCCGACGATAAGTTGCAAAAATCACTTCCAAAGACTCCCAGCCTCTCCGCATCTATTTTTTTTCTTCCTAACTTAATACTTCACAAATAGTTACAATAAGATATAAAACTTAATTTATCCATGTGCCCATTTTGTGCCCAAACTTTTTTAAATCCCCTACCATTTTGAGAAGGAACATTTAAAGCTATTTGTATTGGATGGATGATTTTCTATTTAATTTAAAAAAAATTATACTCCCTTGACAACGGAATAAAAAGGCGTATACTAAAGATGAAGCGTGGGTCGCTGTTTTAAAACCGCAAGGAACAGGATTGCGCACTTGCGGTTTTTTGTTTAATTCGATGCCATTATCAACAAAGAAGATATGGCTATGCATAGACTCGATAAAAGAGGAACCTTTTATGCCTATCGGAAATGCTTATGCTACAGGAAGCATAATTGCCTTTATCGAACAATTCCATTTAAAAAATAAAAAGCTTAATATTTTGGATGTTGGTTGTGGGATAGGACATAATGGTTTTATCTTCAGAGAGATGTTTGAGATAAGATACTCCAGGCTAAAACCAAAGAATTGGATACATCGAGTTGAAGCCATAGAGATATTTGAAGATTATAGAAATCCGGTTTGGGATTATGTCTATGATAAGGTAACAATCGGCGATTGTATAAAAATAGTACCTCTTTTAGATGATGAGAAATACGATATTATTTTTGCTACCGAAGTTCTTGAGCATTTTAAAAAGGAACAGGCCATTTTTTTATTAGATAAATTTATCAAAAAGTTAACCGATGATGGCAGCATAATCATTACTATTCCGGTGGGAGAAGAAAAAGCAGTCTTGGAACAGAAAGACCTTTTTGGAAATATCCATGAAACTCACAGGAGTTATTTAACCATCAAAGACTTCCAAACATATAAAATTAAACATAAGGTGAATGATGGTATATTTATGATCGGGAGGTAAATATGAAGAAGGTTCTATTCATCAGTTTTGAATACCCAATTGGCAAGACCTATTGTGGCGGCGTAGGCCAGATTGTTAAGCAAAGCAGAAAAACTCTAATGGATTTAGAATATCAGGCATATGTGCTTATAAGCGCAGAATTTCAGAAAAGGCATCCTGTTAAATTATTACTACCGGATGGCTCTCTTCTGCGTTATCCAAACTTCTGGGCTTTCCAAAGGGAATATGACTGGAGTGGGTTTAATTATATTATTCAGCATTTTGTAAATTGGACTAAAGAATTAAAGAAAGTCAAAGCTCGTAGGAATGCCAGACCTAAAATAATCTATCACTTTCACAGCATTTTAAGAAGAGAAAAAGATTCAGGATTTAAGACCTTTAATCAATTTCTTCTGAATCAAGAAAGGATGATTGAGATTGCAGATAAAATAATCTGCCCCTCCAGGTATGAATATGACAACTTTAGCAGATACTTTCCCTATTTTTCTGAAAAGGTCGCTTTAATAGAAAATACCATGGAGTCTTTTTATCCTCAGAAGGAAGAAATCGCAAATATCAAGAGCCGAAACGGAATAAAGGAAGGAGACATTGTTTCAATATATGTAGGGCGCCTCGAGAGAATAAAGGGCGCTGATATTGTTATCCAACACATGCCTAAGGTACTGAATAGGCATAAGAATCTTAAGATTTTTATAATCGGCAAGGCATCAGAAAGAAATCTTTACAGAACATTGGTTAAGTTGCAAAAGCGATTCCCGCATCAACTTTTTTATATAAGATATTTAGAGAAAAATATGCTATTTCAGTATTATTATCTAAGCCATATTTATATAAATACTTCATTAAGTGAATCCTTCTCACTGAGCACCCATGAGGGCGCCTTCTGTAATAACGCCCTTTTACTTAATTCCCTTCCCGTATTTGATAAGTTTAGAGACACAGCGTTATTCTTTGCGAACCATGATAGCGATGGCAACGGGTTTGTTTCAAGATATGAACAGTTAATTAAGAACAGGCAATTAAGAATTAAGCTTGCCAACAATTCCTCAAGAATAATAAAAGCTTTTTTAGCCAAAAATAGAATGAGGGAGGATTTTATTGAGCTTTTTAAAAAAGTCTAAATTTATAAGTCAGCTTTCTATAGAGAAGGAGGATGGTTCTTAACAGATTATGGTTTCATTAGTTATTTTATTCATAAGCGTGCTTTTTCTTTCGGGTATTTGTTCTATGGTGGAGGCAGCCATCTTAAGCCTACCGCTTGTAAAAGCAAGGATCTTATTTGAACAAAAGCGAAAGGGTTCAAAGACACTTCTTTATATAAAAGAAAATATCCATCTGGCTGTTGCTACTATTGTTATACTCAATAATAGCATTAACATAGTTGGTTCAATCTTTGTTGGTCAGCGAGTAATTCACTTATACGGAAGCCATTGGATAGCTATTGCTTCTACAGTTATTACCTTTGCTATTATTCTTATTTCTGAGGTGATACCCAAGACTATCGGTGAGCATTATAAAGTCCGAGTTTCTCTAACTAGCGCTAGGCCTTTACGGGGATTGATGTGGTTACTTAGGCCACTTGTGGGAATCTTGGTTTTAGTTACAAATCCCTTTAAAAGCAAATCTAGGTTACCAAAGGTCACGGAAGAAGAGATAAAGATTATGCTTAGCTTAGGCAGAGTTGCAGGAACTGTAGAAACTGACGAGGAAACCTTATGTAAAAGGGTATTTAAACTTAACGATTTAAAGGCTTCTCAGATGATGAGGCCTATAGAGAATATATATGCCCTTGAAGCTAATAAGACACTTTCAGAGGTTAAAGAAACAACAACTAATTCCCCATACAGTAGAATCGCTGTTTATGAAAAAGATATCTCCAATATAGTAGGGATATGTCAACAGAGGGTTCTGTTAAGAGAGATTGCTAGAGACAATTATGGAGCTAAGGTAAAGGACTTTATGTCAAGGCCGATATTTGTAGATGAAAATGAAATGGCAGATAAGCTCCTAGAGAAGTTCCAGGCTTACCATCAGCATCTTTTTATTGTTCAGATTAACAGAAAGCAAAATATAGGAATTTTAACTATGGAAGATGTATTAGAGGAGCTTTTTGGCGAAATATATGATGAGAAAGATAGTGCACACAGAAGGTTAAAGTAATATGCATAATTCGTTGAGAGTGAAAATAACAAGTAGACAAAAAAATATATCAAGATTGTTACGAGAAAGAAAGAAATACATAAGGATAGATTAAAGAGTTTTAAAAAGAAATAAGGGTTTTTGATTATGTTAACTAAACAACAATGGTCTTATATAAAATTTTGGCTTGTAGTAGTTATAATTGCAGAGGTTATCATGTTTTTATTGAATGAATATCTGGTTATGCTTTATTTAGTCATTGCTGTTTTTTTCCTCTGTGGTTTTATCCTCAGAATCTTAAATTTATATCCGGGTAAAAAAGAGCCTCATTTATTAGACTCTTCTGCTGTAGTAATAGCTCTTCTGTTTGCATATGTTTCTGCAATGCTTAAAATATCTAATATGAGATTTCTGTTGATACTGACCTCTTCAATTATTATATTACCTCATTTAAAATATATAATCTCAAATGAAAATATTTGATTAAAATAAATAAGATTTCACTCACAATTAAGCCTATCCGATTTTAGTTGCAATGTGCCCAAAATGTGCCCAACTAAATGGAAAACGCAGGAAAACAGAAGAAAAAGTTGTATAACACATAGAATCCATAATTCTTTGGCAATAAATCAGTTATCTTATAACATATTGTCCAACGGAGTGTTACAAAAACGTGCTCAATAGACTCCCAGTCTCTCCGCCATTTAATTTTTAGCCTCCCTAACATAATATCCTACAAATAGTTACAGTAAGTATAAAAAAATAAATTCTCCGTGTGTCCATTTTGTGCCTAAATATTCCCCTAAATCCCCTACCATTTTGAAATTTTGGTGGTATAATTAAGGTTAAATAAATTGCTTGACATTGCTATACATTGGTATACAATACTGATATGGCAAAAGATGTGCAGGTTAACATAAGAATGAGTAAGCAAGATAAGCAATTGCTTGAAGAGGATGCCGAGAGAGAAATCAGAAACACCAGCAATCTTCTTCTCTGGTGTTGGAAGAAGTGGCGAATAGAAAAAAGGAGGAAAGGATGAAAAAGTTCGCTTTGTTATTAGCTTTGCCATTATTTCTTGGAGGGTGTGCTACTGAGTCTCAGTATACAAAAATAACAGAGACAAAGACAAAGGAACAGATAGAAGAAGAGAGGCTGGGTTATCAATTTAAGGATAGAAGTGGAGACCTAAGGCTTGTGATGAGGAACAATGATTTGTATATAGAAAAAATAGATGGTAGCGATACCAGAAGGATTACTTATTCTCCGGCAGTTATGGAGTATTTTGCTAATTTTAGTAAGGATGGCAGATATGTATTCTATACAACTGCTAATAGTAAAGATGAGATGTATGCAAAAATAATTGATGGTTATTATGTTGGCGTGGGAAAACATTTCTTTCTTCAATCGGTTGAAGAGGATGATAGAAACAGAAATGAAATAAGTTTTGGAGAATATTGGAGTTTTCTAAAAGAAAAGGAGTAGTATTTATCAGGGGAGCAGTTTAGGCAGTTTTTGTGTGCCTAAATTGTGCCCATCTAAAGGGAAAACGCAGGAAAACAGAGGAAAAAGTTGTATAACATATAGAGTCGATAATTACTCGATAATAAAATAGTTAAGTTGTAACATATTATCCGACGGAAAGATACCAAAACGTGCTTAATAGATTCCTAACCTCCTTGCCATTTTATTTTTAGCCATCCAAACAAAATATCCCACAGCCAGTTATAATAATCAGATAAAAATCAAATTTTTGGATAGTTATTCCGTAACCGGGTTTTGCAAAATTAATTATTAATTTTAAGATTTTTGTAGTATAATAAGGCAAAATATATTGACGAAGATTTTGCGGTAAGCAGTAGAACATATTTTAGAGAGGTGTGGTATGCTTAAAAGCACAATCATTATTACTCTTTTAGTTTTTCTATCGCTTAATATAGGTGGGTGTGTACCGCTTTTAGTCGCGGGGGGAGTTGCTGGAGGAGCGGGAACACAGACTTGGCTTTCAGGTAAATTAGTCCAGGATATAGATGCTCCTTTTGAAGAGGCTATTCAGGCTGCTGAATCCGCATTAGGGGCACTTAACCTTGATATTGTCAGTGAAGTTAAAAAAGCAAGGGTTGCACAAATTAAGAGTAATTATATTGACGGAGAAACGATCTGGGTTGATATCCATAAGATTACACAATCTATTTCTCGAATTGCCGTGCGCGTAGGCGCTGTTTCTGATCAAGAAGCAGCAGTTGAAATCTTGAGTAAGATTAAAGAATATTTAAATGTCTAGTTTAAATAACACGTTTCGTCAATATAGGATACATCATTTTGTAAGAAATGGTATGGGGAGTATAATTTAATTCTTTAGAGGTGTATTATGCCTAGGCATAATAAGAAAAAATTAAAAAAGCGTCACATCTTTCAAAGCAAACCCTCAGAAGATAAATCCAGAGGTATAAAAATTACAGTTATAGATTACGATGAAGCTAATTTTCAAGAAAAAAAATTAATAAAACCAGATGAGTGTTGCGTTTTCAAAGATAAACCCACTGTGACCTGGGTTAATGTAGATGGCATTCATAGCATAGAAGTGATCGAACAAATTGGTAAACATTTTGATATGCATCCGCTGATTGAAGAGGATATAACCAATACATCTCAAAGGCCTAAATATGAAGACTTCGGAAATTATATATTTGTCGTCTTAAAGATGCTTAGTTATGATGAGCAGAATGGGGAAACAAATGCAGAGCACATCAGTTTAATTGTCGGACAGAATTTTGTTATTTCTTTTCAGGAGAAAGAAGGAGACATATTTGACCCGATCAGAGAAAAAATCAGGAATGCAAAAGGCAGAATCAGGAAAATGGGCGCCGATTATCTTGCCTACGCTCTAATCGATGCAATTGTTGATCATTATTTTGTTATTTTAGAATGGCTTGGCGAGAAGATCGAAGGAATGGAGGAAGAGTTAGTATCAGATCCTTTGCCTGAGAAATTACAGGCAATCCATGATTTAAAACGAGAAATGATATTCTTACGTAAGTCAGTTTGGCCATTAAGAGAGGTCATCAGCGGTCTGCAAAGAGCAGAATCGTCTTTAATTAAGAAATCAACTTGGGTGTTTTTGCGTGATGTCTATGACCACACAATCCAGGTAATTGATACAATAGAAACTTATAGAGAAATGGTTTCCGGGATGCTTGATATTTATCTCTCAAGTATTAGCAACAAAATGAACGAGGTAATGAAGGTATTAACGATTATCGCCACGATATTTATTCCTCTGACTTTCATTACTGGTATCTACGGAATGAACTTTAGATTTATGCCTGAGCTGGGTTGGCGTTTTGGTTATACTATGGTTTGGCTTATTATATTCACCGCTGTGATTGTAATGTTGTTTTATTTTAGAAAAAAGAAGTGGTTATAAATTCCTCATAAAATATTAATAATTTTAACCCATTCTGTTAAAAGCAGGGTGGGTTTTTATTTATCTCTAAAGAGAAATAAATTATATTTACAATGTATATACATATGGTAGACTACAGTGAAAACTAGAAATCAGATGAATATATGCATTAGTAGAGAAGGTAAAAGGTTGGGCAAGCAGGACGCAGGAGGCGAACAGGGGAAGATGAGTAGTTTTATTGTCTCTAAAATACCCTTAATTTTGTTACTATTTTTTAATTTTGGTGCTATAATTATGAATAAATATTTACTGAGGTTAAGCTGGAAGTAAAACCGAATAAAACCTGTTAAGTTATTTGACCTACAAAATGGAAATAAAAACAAAAAGCAAAGCCTCACTTTTAGTTCTTAAAGAGAGTTTTGTGCCATTAATCATAGGATTAATTATTGTCTTGTCTTGGTTTACCTATAAACGATATGCCATTTATCGGACAGTATATATAGATAAGGCATTTATCTCACTGGTTATACTATTTATTACCTATTGGATATTTAAGATTGCCATAGTCATGTTTGATTGGTATGCAGTAAACATTGCAGCCAAAACAAAAACCGAATTAGATGATAAATTTATTCCTCTTTTTAAGAGAATAGCAGTGACCATTATTTGGTCCATAGGATTAATTATATTATTAAGCAAAATCGGAATTAATGTAAATGCTCTGGTAGCCACTTTGGGGGTTAGTTCATTAGCTATTGCTCTAGCTGTGCAGGACACTATATCCAATATAATTGCTGGGTTTTTAATTATGGTTGACCGACCTTTTTCTGTAGGGGATATTATCAAACTCCCTTCAGGCGAAAAGGTTAAGGTTATTGATATTGGGATAAGACGCTCCAAGTTTGCCTCAGAGGATGAAGCAATTATTATCATGCCCAATTTAGACTTAAGTAAAAGTAAAATTGTAAATTATACCCACGAGAAGAATCTTTAAGTCTAATTATCAAAATAGCTTAGAAAATGAAAGAATATTACGCTGATTTAGTGACTGATTATCCATGGCTAATTAAAGCAGAAGGATGGGTAAAGTCTCTTCAGGGTATAAGAGAAGCCCAGCTTGCTCTGGGCAATGGCCTCCTGGGAAGTCGCAGTGTCTTGGAAGAACTGCCTAACGATGCTAAGCCAGGGACTTATATTGCTGGATTATATGATCGAATCGGATCACAGGTAGCAGAGTTGGTTAACCTACCTAACCCGTTTAATTTTAAGATTATGATAGAGGGGGAAAAGTTAGGAGTTGCAACTATGGATGTTGTTGAGCATAAAAGAATTCTTAATTTAAGACACGGCCTCTTATGGCGGCATACTGTTTTTCAGGATACCAAGAAAAAAAGATACGATTATCAGAGCTTGAGGTTTCTTTCCATGCATAATAAGAAAGTCGGGGTTATGCAGATCATTTTTACTCCACTGGATAATGGTATAAGAGCTTCTGTAGAGACAGGCATTGATACCTCTGTTTATAACACTGGGACAATAACTGAAGGGCGTAAGAGGCATTTTAGAATTAGGGAAGTAGGACAATATAGAAACGAGGGTTATCTTTTAATTGAAACATTCGGTAAACTTAATTGCGTAATTTTCCGGAGTGGTTTTTATTACCAGACCCAGGGGAAGAAAATATTGGCAAAAGATAATATATTTGAAATTAAGTTGCGTAAGAATCAAACCATAGTATTCACAAAAATATTTTATATCGATGCGATTACAATACAAGAGGATTTGGAAAAGCGCAAAAGGGCATCAGAAAGGGGATTTAGAAAAGCCTACCGTAGCAAATTCGCTTCTTTATTAAATCAACACATACATACCTGGGAAGACTTATGGAAAAGATCTGAGGTTTCTATATGGGGAGATCCTGAAATAGAAAAGAATGTCAGATTTAATATCTATCATATGCTTATATGCGCTCCTTGTGATGAAGGCTCATCCAGTATCGGTGCCAGAACATTAACCGGAGAGGGGTATCACGGGCATATATTCTGGGATGCGGAAATTTATCTTCTCCCCTTTTATCTTTATACAATGCCTGATGCAGCAAAAAACATGTTGCTTTATAGATACAAAAGACTGGATGTTGCCAGAGGAATTGCCAAGCGGCTTGGCTATAAAGGAGCAATGTTTCCCTGGGAGTCAGCTGGCTTGGGAGAGGATGAAACACCTGGCTGGGCAAAGGATTTAGATGGGAAAATAATTAAGATACAAACCGGCAAAATGCAGCATCATATAACCGCAGATATTGCTTATGCCTTTCAGCATTATTATAATGTCACACTCGATGAGAGGTTCCTTAAAGATTACGGATATGAGGTTTTGTTTGAAACAGCAAGGTTCTGGGCAAGTCGGGTGGAGTATAATAAAAGAAAAAAATTATACGAAATTAAAAATGTAATTGGTCCTGATGAATTCCACAAAAAGGTAAATAATAATGCCTATACAAATATGATGGCTAAATGGAATTTGCTTATAGCATATAAGACATTCTCTAAGGCAAAGAAGCTGCACCCCAGGGGGTTGAAGAATTTGACAAAGAAAATAGGGCTTTCTGAGAAGGAATTAGCAGATTGGAAAAAAATCAGTTCCCGAATGAGTTTTAATATGAAGCAGAATCAGATAATTGAGCAGTTTGATGGATTCTTTAGGAAAAGAAAAATCAAAATAACCAAATGGGACGAGAATTTTATTCCTATGGTTACTGAAAGAATATCCCCCCGAGATTATGACAAAACCCAACTGGTTAAACAGGCAGATGTAGTCATGCTCCTGTATTTATTATCGGATGTTTTTACTTCTCGAACCAAGAAAAAAAACTATGAATATTAT
>JASFIK010000014.1:0-16096 GCA_050122705.1 Candidatus Omnitrophota bacterium
CAAGGGATAAAATTTATTGTTGCTCCGGCCTCAAAGTCAATATTCATTGAGGGACTGAGGTCAGGGATAATTTCCGCACTGGTTAAAGCCGGGGGAGTAGTAGTTAATCCCGGCTGCGGACCTTGTGTAGGCACACACAATGGCATTCCCGCAGATAAAGAGGTAGTAGTTTCTTCTGCGAATCGCAATTTTAAGGGCAGAATGGGTAATCCCCGAGCCTTTATTTATCTTGCTTCTCCTGCTACGGTAGCCGCTTCAGCTATTGAAGGCAGGATTACTGATCCGAGGAAGTATTTATAAAATAGAGACAAGATCTTGTCAGCAGATTAAAAACGGAGGTAAAAATGGAATTAAAAGAATTGCTTTCGCTAGCGGTTGAAAAAAAGGCTTCAGATTTGCATATTACCGAAAAAGAGCCGCCGGTGTTGCGCATTGACGGTAGATTATATCGTACTGAGTTTCCCGCGCTGCAACGCGATGATACCAAGCGTTTGATTTATGCGGTTTTGACTACTGAACAAAAAGAAAAGTTTGAAAAGGAGTTAGAATTAGATTTTTCTTTAGCCATATCAGGCTTGGATAGATTCCGAGTTAATGCCCATTTACAAAGAGGAGTAGTAGAAGCTGCTTTCCGGCGCGTACCCTCTAAGATACCTACCCCCAACGAATTAGGCCTGCCGCAGATAACCATAGAGTTGGTGCGCAAACCCAATGGCCTGGTTTTGTTTACCGGGCCAACTGGAGTTGGCAAGACAACCACACTGGCAGCACTTATTGATGTGATTAATAAGGAAAGGGAGTGTTTGATTATTAGTATCGAAGACCCCATAGAGTTTCTGCATACCAATAAAAAGGCGTTGATTAAGCAAAGGCAGGTCTATTCAGATACGCATTCTTTTGCTGAGGCATTAAGACACGTTTTAAGACAAGACCCAGATGTGATTATGGTTGGTGAGATGCGCGATTTAGAAACCATATCCACAGCATTAACTGCTGCGGAAACCGGCCACTTGGTTTTGGCGACCCTGCATACTCCAGATGCGCCTCAGACAGTTGAAAGAATTATTGATGTTTTCCCGCCTTATCAACAGCAGCAAGTAAAGTTACAGCTTGCCAATAGTTTACAAGGGGTTGTCTCTCAGCTGCTCCTGTCTCATATCAGCGGCAAGGGATTGGTCTTGGCAACTGAAATCATGGTTGCTACTCCCGGTATACGAAATCTTATTCGTGAACAGGAAAGCGAACAAATACCTACCCTGATGCAAACCGGAAGCCAATACGGGATGAGAACTATGGACAAGTCTTTAAAAGAACTGCTTAATAAGGGATTAATCAGTCTGGATGTAGCTATGTCTAAGGTGAAAAACATAGAAGAGTTCCGCCAGCTATAGCAGGGGATATCCTGATTGCCAATTGGGATACCCTTTATGATGAATACAGGGCGTGTCTTGAGTGCCATGAGATTAGAAGGAAAGACAATAAAATTAGGTGACAATATCAATACCGACCTGATTATTTCCGGAAGATACAAGTTTGCAATCACCAATATTAAAGAATTAGCTAAGCACATCATGGAAGACATTGATCCCGAATTTCCTAAGAAAATAGTGCCAAATAAGACAATCTTAGTAAGCGGAAGGAATTTTGGTATGGGCTCTTCCCGCGAGCAAGCCCCATTAGTAATAAAGCAAGCAGGCATAATCGCAGTGGTGGCTTGTTCTTTTGCGCGAATTTTTTACCGTAACAGTTTTAATATCGGGCTACCCCTAATTGAGGTTAATACCGCCAAAATAAAAGAAAGAGACTTTTTAGAGATTGATTTAAATAAAGGGATATTGATAGATCGAAATCAAAAGCTACAAATGTCAATACACCCCTTACCAAAAATTATGCAAGAGTTACTCAGGGCCGGAGGAATAATTAATTATTATAAAAAACATAAAAGACTACCCACTCTTGTTTAAACAAAGATACTAGAATGGCACATAAGGTTACATTAATCCCAGGTGATGGAATCGGACCGGAGGTAACAGAGGCGGCACGTAGGTGTATTGAAGCAACTGGCGTGGAGATTGCCTGGGAAGAAGCGATTGCCGGGCAGGATGCTGAGGAGAGATACTCTGAACTACTACCCAAATCAACCTTAGACTCAGTTAGGCGTAACAAAGTAGCTTTAAAAGGACCGATTATTACCCCCATTGCTGAAGGGTTTCGCTCAGTAAACGTTGCCCTTAGGCAATCCTTGGATTTATATGCTTGCCTTCGACCAGCAAGAGCCTATCCCGGGGTAAAGAGCTTAGCCAAAGACATAGACTTAGTAGTTGTGCGCGAGAATACCGAGGATTTATATGCGGGGATTGAGTTTCCGGTAGGAGAGCCTAAAACAAAAGAAATCATCAAGGCAGTCAAGAATTACACCGAAAAGCATATTTTGCCAGATTCAGCAATCTCCTTAAAGCCAATATCGAAAACCGCATCAGAAAGGATTATCCGCTTTGCATTTGAATATGCACTGAAAAATAAAAGAAAAAGGGTTGCCGCAGTACATAAAGCAAACATTATGAAATTTACTGACGGCCTATTTTTAAATATTGCCCGCCAGATCAGCGGGGAATATGCTGGTAGAATTGAATTTCAGGAGAGAATAGTTGATAATATGGCAATGCAATTGGTGCAAAAGCCACAGGAATATGATGTTTTGGTGTTACCCAATCTCTACGGAGATATTATCTCAGATTTATGCGCTGGATTAGTTGGTGGCCTGGGAGTTGCGCCTGGCGCAAATATCGGTGATGAGATTGCTGTTTTTGAAGCAGTGCATGGAGCAGCCCCTAAGTATAAAGGTAAAAATAAAGTAAACCCTACGGCAATGATTCTTTCAGGGATTATGATGCTTAGGTTCCTAAAGGAAGAATCTGCTGCAGATAGATTAGAGAGGGCATTAGTTAAGGTGCTCTCTGAAGGAAAGAACGTTACTTATGATTTAAGGCCACAACGAGATGATCCTGCGGCAGTAGGCACGCAAGAAATGACAGAAGCAATTATTAAAAAATTATGAAGGTCTCAATAATCGGCGCGGGTAATGTTGGCGGATTAACCGCAATTCAGTTATGTTCGCAAGGAGTAAGCGAGATTGTTTTGGTTGATGCTGTGAAGGGCCTGGCTTGTGCTAAGGCATTGGATTTAAGCGACGCTAAATTTATACTCAAGCAGAATTACCTTATTCGGGGAACAGAAGACATAAGTCAAATAAAAGGCTCACAAATACTAATCATTACTGCTGGACTGCCGCGTAAGCCGGGGATGAAGCGAGAGGAATTAGCACTAAAAAACAGCCAGATTATAAAAGGTATTTCTCAACAGATTAAGCACCTTTGCCCGGAGGCGGTTATCATTGTGGTTACCAACCCTTTAGATGCAATGACCTATTGTGTTATTAAAGAAACACAATTACCTGAACGCCGCATTTTTGGAATGGGATTAACCCTTGATCGGTCGCGATTAGCCAATCTTATTGCTGAAGAATTGAACATCCCAGTAAGCGAAATAGAACCATGTGTAATCGGAAGTCACGGAGAGGCAATGTTGCCCTTAAGCGGTTATACTAAAGTAAAGGGGTCGGCTCTTGATAAACAACTTGAGCCAGAGGTGATTGGTCGGATTTTCCAGAAAACCGTCAAGCGTGGGGCTGAGATTGTCTCATACTTAGGCAGCGGCAGTGCATATTTTGCTCCCTCAACCGCAATTGTTGAATTGGCAAAGGCGATTATCGATGATAAACAACGCATTTTACCGGTTTCCGTTTATCTTAAAGGAGAATACGGATTAAAAGATATTTGTATTGGCCTGCCGTGTTGTCTAGGGAAAAACGGCGTTGAGAGGGTAGTTGAATTAGAATTAAATACTAAAGAAAGAGAAGCTTTCCTGGAGTCTGCTGAGTCCATAAAGAAGCAAATCTCTGCTATCAATAATTCGACTAAAAAATGTTTGACCTAGCAATAATCGGAGCAGGATGGGCTGGTGTTAGCGCGGCGCAAGAGGCAAAGAGATTAGGGCTAAGGGTTGCCCTAATTGAAAAGGATAAACTTGGCGGTACCTGCCTAAATTATGGCTGTATTCCTACCAAAGCATTAATCCAATCCGCAAAGATATACTCACTTTCTAATAAATCTGCAAAGTTTGGTATCCAGATAGATAACGCCAAGATAAATTTTTCAACTATTCAGAAAAGAAAAGAGGCTATTATCAGTCAGCTGAGTAAAGGAATGCGCTTTTTACTCAATGATATCGAGCTACTTGAGGGTAAGGCCCAATTTATCTCTGGGGAGGAGCTAATTATCGGTAATGACCGGATTAAAGCAAAAAATATAATTATTGCTACTGGTGCAAAACCAATTCAGATACCCGGTATAAATTTCGATGGCAAGAAGATTATCTCCAGCAGCAATATCCTTAATCTTGAGCGGTTACCCCAGCGGTTATTAATAATCGGGGGTGGTGTGATTGGTTGTGAGTTCGCCAGTTTATTTTCTATTTTTGGTACTCGGGTTACAATTGTTGAATTAATGCCGCAGCTTCTACCCCAAGAAGATAAAGAAATAGCTAAAAAATTAGAGGTCGCGTTTAAAAAAAGAGGCATTCAGATAAATACCAACACTGATGCCAAGACCATAAATTTAGATGATTTTGAACTGGCGCTTCTTTGCGTAGGAAGAACGCCTGAGTTAGGAGGCCTGGATTTGCAAAGGATTGGGGTGCAGACTGATAAAAATAGGGTTATCACCAATGAGTACATGAATACCAATATAGCAAATATATACGCTGCTGGTGATTGCACAGGAGGTAAACTCCTGGCACATTTTGCTGCCCATCAAGGGATAACTGCTGCCAAGAATATCGCTCACCCTGCTTGTGCAAAACAAATACAACCCCATTTAATTCCTAATTGCATATTTACTGATCCTCAGATTGCCAGCATCGGCATTACTGAAGAGGAAGCCAGAAATAAAGGGATTAAATTGAATTTACGTAGATTTGATTTTCTTGGTTCGGGTATGGCACGCATTCTTGAAGAAACAGAGGGGTTCATTAAAATAATATCCGATAAAGAAACTGACTTGATTCTTGGGGCATCAATCATTGGCCCTCAAGCAACTGAACTGATTGGCATAATTACCCTGGCTATCCAATCCCGTCTAAAATTACCACAGCTTGCTAGTATTATATTTGCTCATCCTACCCTTTCAGAATCTATCCACGAAGCAGCTCGAGAATAAAGATGCAATTTAAGCTGTTTGACCTGGGCTTAACCGATTACCAGTCAGCCTGGGATTTCCAAAAGAGTGTATTTTTGCAGGTAAAAGCCGGGCAAATGCACTGCGCACTCATTCTTTGTCAGCATAAGTCGGCAATTACTATGGGTAGAAAGTCTGATAAGCGAAATATCTTAGCTGATAAAGCAGATTTACAAAGATTAAACATCAGGATTTTTGAGATTGAGCGAGGTGGCGAGGTAACTTACCATGGTCCAGGGCAGCTGTGTGTTTACCCCATCGCCAATCTTACCTATTTTAAAAAAGACATAAATTGGTTCTTAAGAAGCCTGGAGGCTTTAGTTTTGGATACCCTTTCAGACTTTGGCATTCAAGCAAAAACCAGGCCAGGCTTAACCGGTGTTTGGGTAAAAACAAGAAAGATCGCCTCAATTGGCATAGCAATCAGGAGCTGGATAACCTTTCATGGCTTGAGTTTGAACGTAAAAAGTAGTGATTTGGCTAATTTTTCCTTGATTCGCCCGTGTGGCCAGGATATAATGATGACATCGATGGAAAATATATTGCGAGAAGGTGTTGAGATTAAAAGGGTTAAAGAAGCCTTAACAAGGAGATGGTATGAAACAAGTAATTTTGCCGGAATTGGGTGAGGGTATTGAGGGAGCAAGTGTGACTTATTGGTATTTTAAGGAGGGCGATACGGTTAAAGAAAAGGAAGATTTGGTTGAGCTGGCAACAGATAAAGCTACCTTTAATCTACCTAGTCCATGCTCAGGGGCGCTGAAAAAAATACTATGCAAAGATGGCGATAAGGTGAAAGTGGGTGAGGCATTGGCCACTATTGAAGAGCAGTAAAAGACTGATGGAGAAATCAGCAAAAATTTTTACAAATGTGGTATTGGATATTTAGAATGGGCGCCATAAGTATTTTTAAACTGCTCTTTAGGCTTAAGGTAGAGGGGAGAGAGAACTTACCAAAGAGAAATAATTTTATTGTGGTTTCTAATCACGCCAGCTTCCTGGACCCCTTTGTTATTGCAGCTGCGGTTCCCAAGAAAATCCATTGCATATCGAATAGATTCCTTTATCACATACCATGGCTGAAGTGGTGCTTACAAAGATTAGAATCCATCCCCACCGGGGGTTCATCCGAAAAAGCAATTGATTATCTAATCAGAGATAAAATCGTTGGATTATTCCCGGAGGGCGGCTGTAGTCGAGACGGGAAATTAAGAGAATTCAGAGATGGAGCAGCGGTTTTAGCATTAAAGACCGGCAGGCCAATAGTTCCCTGTGCGATTATCGGCTCATATAAGGCCCTCCCGGTATGGGCAAAATTTCCCACGCTTTGCCCCATAAAGGTAAAGATTGGAAAGCCAATCTATTTGTTGAAGGAATTCGCCGATGTGGTTGATGACATACATTTACAAGACGGTACGTTTAAGCTCAAGAACTCAATTCAGGAGTTGATTAATGCCAGATAAGGATTTAATAGAGATAAAGTTATCGAGAATAATATCTGCGCAAAAGTGGAAGGTAATTCGTCTAATAACCAAGGTTTGGGAATTCCCTACGTATATACCTTCGGTTAAAGAAGCATCAGTAATTGAAAAATCCCGCAACAAGATGAAAACAAAATGGCGTATACAGGTTGATAAAATTCCCATAAGCTGGGTTGAAGAAGACAGCCTTGCATTAAGCAAGAACACGATTAATTTTAAAGCAATTGAAGGGGATTTAGAAGAATTTAAGGGTCAATGGAGATTCCAAGACCATCCAGAGGGCACTCAGGTCAGCGTAAATGTGTACCTAAGGGTTGGCATCCCGGCAATCAAGAGCTTCGCAGATGCCTATATAAAGAAATTACTGACTACCAATTTTGAATCTATCTTAAATGCATTAGAGCGCAGATTGATTTCAGTAAAATATGCCAGTTATAAGCAGGGAGATAAAAACCAGATAGCTGGTTTTGGAATCGTTGGGCATCTCTATAATTTCTACCACTTTGAGAAATGCCTTAAGATGTTGAATCCTAATTTTAAAATGCGCTCTAAGGAGTTTTTGGCTCAGCTTTTCCACGTAACCCCATCTTTTAAACTTTACGACATTTTAGATTTTACCTCTCAGACCGGCGAGAAAGTAAACGGCTGTTTTATCGTATCTACGTTTATCCCTGATATGGTAGAGAAGGATATGTGGGGCATATTCTCTAAGGTAGTTAAGGCCTGCAGGATTGCTGAGAAAAATGGGGTAGGGATAGTAACATTAGGAGGATTCACATCAATAATTGCAGAGAGGGTAGGGCAGCAGATTGCCGCTCAGGTAGATGTTCCACTTACTACCGGCAATACCTTTACCGCGGCAATGGCAATCGACGGTGTGGTTAAGGCTGCTGAGTTATTGAATATGGATATCGATAGCGCAAAAGTGGCTATAGTAGGAGGTACTGGCGATATCGGAAGTGCTTGCGCTAGGGTTTTGGTTGATGAGGTAAAACAGCTGACTATAACCGGAAGGACAAAGAGTAATCTACGTCTCTTAAGGCAGGAATTAGCAAAAAAACGCAAGGCAGAAGTGATCGCCACAACTGATAATGAATCAGCAGTAAAAGACGCAGATATTATTATTGCTGCTGCCAGCGTTGCCGCATCTATCCTTAAGATTGACTGGTTTAAACCCGGCTCGATAATTTGTGACCTGGGGTATCCCAAAAATGTCTCTTATGCACCTACGCCTCGCAGGGACATACTTATCTTCTCCGGAGGCTTAACAAAATCCCCTACCCCTATTTCATTCCCCATTGATATAGGCTTGCCATCTCCCGATACTATTTATGGCTGTTTTGCGGAAGCAATTATTCTGGCATTAGAAAAACGCTATGAAAATTTTAGTTTTGGCAGGGGGAATATTACCCCCGATAAGATAGAGGAAATAAGGGACTTAGGAAGAAAGCACGGTTTTGAGGCTTCTGATTTCTATTGGGGCGAAAGATTAGTTGATGGAGCAATAATAGAGAAAATAAAGGCAGTAGTCAGTAAGAATGCATTAAAGTAAGAGGTATTTAGTGAACATTTACTCTTTTTCTTCATTGGTCGCATCTATATTTTGTTTTACTACAGGTACTTTGGTTTTGATAAAAAGGTCTTCTGATAAAAAATGTAAACTATTCGGGATTGCTAGTTTACTGACTGGTTTATGGACTTTATTCCCCTTTGCAATGAGTAAGATTCACAATATTAATACTGCTGTGTTTTTCGCCAGATTAATATACGTACCCGCAATTTTTACCGCCCCTGCATGGTTGCATTTTGTATTTGCAGTGGTTAAGGAGAGATGGTTAAGAGAGGAAAAAAGAATACTCATCTTAAGTTACTGCCTTGCTATTTTATTTTTCTCCTTTAACTTCAGTCCGTTTTTTATTAAAGGAATAAATCGTTTTGCCCCCCATTTTAGCGTTGTCCCAGGACCTTTTTATATCTATTTTGTGGGAATATTCGGCTTAATCTTCATTTACATTATAAAAACTATTTTTTACGGTTTCCAGACAGCCAGCGGTTATTATAGAAACCAGTTAAAATTCATTTTACTTTCATTTGTCTTTGGTTTCGCAAGTGGAATTCTGCATTTCGGAGCAGCATATCTTAAGAAAGAACCCATTCCTCATGATTTCTTCCTGATTATTTATACCGGATTAATTGCTTACGCTATCTTTCGTCATCGCCTCATGGATATTACTCTTACGATTACCCGCACCGGGGTATTTATAGCGGTTTATACCCTGGTTTTAGGGCTTCCCTTTGTTCTGACCACTTTTGGTAGGGCTGGGTTAATCGAGATCTTAGGAACAAATTGGTGGGTGGCGCCATTAGTGCTGATGGCAGCCTTAGCTACAGCTGGTCCATTTGTTTATATTTTTCTTCAAAAAAGGGCCGAAGCTATACTATTGCGCGAACAAAGACGCTATCAGGAAACTCTTAAGCAGTCAGCTTCGGGAATGACCCGCATCCGCAATTTGCAGAAATTATTGGATTTGATTATGCAGGTTATTATTGAAACAGTTGGGATTTCTCATGTTGCTGTATATCTGCTTGATGTCGAGTCTAAGCAGTTTGTTCTAAAGGCAGGACGCAATCTAAAAGAAGGACAGATGCCCTCAATAGATAATAAAAGCGCATTGATTACTTGGCTTCAAGATTACAGGCAACCTTTACTCTACGAAGAAATAAAGGGAAAGGCTCAGGAAAGCCCCAACCCGGTTTTTAAAAAATTGGTAGACGAGATGCAAATTTTGAATGCCGCTGTAGTTGTTCCAAGTTTACTTGAAGATAAATTACTGAATTTACTGATTTTAGGCGAAAAAAAATCCGGCAGAATCTATACCTCTGAGGATTTGGATGTTTTCTCAACCCTAGCCAGTCAGGCGGCCTTAGGCATTGAGAATGCCCTACTCTATGGTAATATAGAAGAGCAAGTTAAGCAAAGGACAAAAGAATTAGTTGAGGTGCAAAGACAGCTTGTCCAAGCAGAAAAATTGGCAACTGTAGGTACATTGGCAGGGGGCGTAGCCCATGAGATAAATAATCCCTTAACCGCAATATTAACTAATGTTCAAATGCTTTTAGTTTCCAATAAGGTTACGTCAGATGATAGAGAATCACTTCAACTAATCGAAGAGGCAACCAAGCGCTGCCGGACTATAGTTAAGAAATTAATGACATATGCCAGAAGGCCCTTAGAAACTACGGCAACAGCTACGATTGATCTATTAGATGTTGTCAGGAGCGTGATTTCTTTCCTGGGTTACCAATTAGAACAAGAGAATATCAAGATTATTAGTGAAGCAAAAGAGGGCTCTTATGAGATTGAGGGTAATCGTAACGAGTTAGAACAGGTATTAACTAATCTGGTTTTAAATGCCAGGGATGCAATTAAGCGAATTAAGAAAGACGGAGCAGTACATATTTCCCTTTTTAGAAACAATGACTGGATAAATATTGAAATAAGAGATGAAGGCATAGGCATGCCGAAAGATATAATTCCGAAGGTTTTCGACCCCTTTTTTACTACAAAGGAAGTAGGCAGGGGGCTGGGACTCGGTCTTTCCATTTGTCAGGCAATTGTGGAGAGGCATAACGGCATAATTACCGTTCAGTCAGAACCTAACCGAGGTTCCCGGTTTACAATTCAGCTTCCTAAGACAGAAGAGAAAGATGTAGCTAAAAGCAAAGTCAAATTATAATTACTTGCCAAGAATCTTCTAGACCAAAAAGGAGGATTAAAAATGGCAAAGAACATTTTGCTAATCGATGATGAGGAATTAATTACAAAAAGCTTGTTGAAATTATTAGAGGTAGAAGGATATAGGGCAACAATTGCAAGAAGTGGTCAAGAAGCCATAGAGAAAATCAAAGAGGCAAATTTTGATCTGATTATTTCTGATGTGAGGATGCCAGGATTAGACGGCATTGAGACTGTTAAACAGATACGTACGTATCTAAAAAAGTCTGGTAAAAAAACTATACCAGAGGTTTTAATTACCGGTTATGCTGACGTAGAAAAATATGAGAAGGCAATGAATTTAAAAGTGGTTGATTATTTGTATAAACCTTTCGATAATTCTGACCTTTTACGAGTAGTGAAAAAAAATATCGCATAACCTTGGAGGCGCAATTATGAACAGGCCCTCAGTAGAAGAAAAAAGATTATATTCTCGCATAAAAACAAATCTGAGAGTCAGTGTCTCTGATGACTTTTCGGGAGATTTGATTGACTTAAGCGAAGGCGGATTGAGCTTTGGTTCAATCGAGACTATTTCTAGCCCGGTAATTTCTTTACAGATCAGTTTTCCCGACAAGAAATTTGAACTTAAAACGAAGGCTAAATTACTTTGGAAGAGAAACTTGGAAAAGGGCGGATCTTTATACGGTGTTGAATTCACCGGCCTTGATAGGCCTCAAAAAGCAGCCCTGAGAAAAGAATTAATTAAAGCTCAGATTAGCGGATTAATCAACGATATAAAAATTCCGGAAATCAAAAAGCTGGTTTCGCATTTCTTTTTAGAAGATATGCTGCATTATATTACAGAAATTATTAATATTACCGCTCAGTTGATTAAAATGGATAAATATTCTTTGGAATTAGAAAAAGATTTAGATCGTTTAAATAATGAAATATTACTAAAAGGCTATTGCTTAGAAGAGCTTCTCTCTGATAAGTCAATCATGCAGCGAGTAAAGGAGAATTTTAGACAACTGGTTGGCGCATGGGTCTATAAAAGCATTATTGTAAAACGGGCTTTCGAAAAACCCAGAGGATACCCCGGGGATTATAAAATGTTAGAGATTGTTTATGACAATAAGCCAATTTCTAATAATCTTGGTAAATATTCTGACAATAATTTCTTAAAAAGTCCCTATGCAGTAGCAGTGAGAATTCGTAAAGACCGGCTGAAAGAAATGCTTCTGAATTTTATCAATCAAACAAATCTTTCAAAAATTAAAATATTAAATATTGCTTGTGGCTCATGTCGGGAGATTCGAGAATTATTGCCGGATTTAAAGACGAGAACTACAGCTACTTTTACTTGCCTTGATTGGGACGAAGAAGCATTAAGGTTTTCGCAGGATCGGCTTCTTAGCATAATGCCAAAAAATGTACAATTCAAATTTGTCAAGGACGACGTAATGAATATCATAAAAAATAAGGCCTCAGCAGAGTTAAGCGGTAAGCAAAATTTGATCTATAGCATAGGGTTAATTGATTATTTACCCGATCGAGTCTTAAAGAAGTTAATCCAGGCATTATTTCAACTTTTAGATAAAAGGGGGAGGCTTATTTTGACTCATAAGAATAAAGAAAAAACATTCCCCTCAATAC
The DNA here is from genome assembly GCA_050122705.1 of Candidatus Omnitrophota bacterium. GTDB lineage: Bacteria > Omnitrophota > Gorgyraeia > Gygaellales > JAHJCI01 > JASFIK01. The sequence continues at coordinate 12,150 of JASFIK010000014.1, forward strand.
CCCCAGACTGGTTTTGTGACTGGAAATTCATATCTCGAAATAAAGACGAAGTAGTTAAGTTATTTTATGATTGTGGAATTTCCGAGTTTTCGCTGTTAACCGAATCCGACGACTTTGGTTACATACATTATTTTACGTTAGTAAGGAAATAGATAAATGCAAGCTATTCCCCTAACTTATTATTCATTTTCTGCCTTATTAAATTTTGTTACTTGTTTTTTTCTTACCTTATTTGTCTTATTAAAGAACCCTCGGGCAAGCCTAAACAGAATCTTTTCCGCGTTTTGTTTATCGATAGTGCAATTTTCGTTTTTTTACTTTTTGTGGTTATCGACAAGAAATGTGAAGCTGGCAGACTTCTACATACGCACATGTATGATTGGGGTTATCTTTATGCCTACCACATTTACGCATTTTGTTGTAGTTTTTGTCCGCTCGAAAAGGATAAAACCACTCATCCTTATAAACTATCTAATAAGTTTGACTATTGCGGTTACTGTTTATTCGTCTCTCTACGCAAGGAAGGGAGGATCATTTTTTGTTTTTCCTTATTGGCCTCTCCCGGGTAAATTATTTTTCGTTCACTTAACGCACTTTTTAATTAATCTTATTTATTCATATTTTCTAATTTTTTGGACATTAAAACACAGCAAAGGTCTTTTTAAAGGACAGGTTCGTTATGTTTTGTTAGGTACGATTATTGGTTTTTTAGGTGGATTAACGAATTATTTTTATTGGTACCGAATCGGCATTCCTCCAGTTTTTTCCATTTCAATATCGTTGGGGGTTTCTATTATTACCTTTGGTATCATTCGACATCGTTTGATGGACATCAGTGTAACAATTACTCGCACCGGCATATTTGTGACGCTTTACACTTTGGTTTTAGGGTTGCCGTTTGTTTTGGCAACATTAGGTAAATCTTGGCTTATAAGTCTTTTGGGAGCAAATTGGTGGGTTGGGCCATTGACACTGATGGCAGCCTTGGCTACCGCCGGTCCATTTATCTATATTTTTCTTCAGAGTAGAGCTGAAGCAATCCTTTTGAAGGAACAACGACGCTATCAGGAAACCCTAAAGCAGGCAGCAGTGGGCATGACGCGAATCCGTGAAATGAACAAATTATTGAACTTGATTGTTCACATTGTTACTAAAACCGTGCGCATTTCACATTCAGGAATATATCTGCTTGAGCCAAAGTCTGAGCGATTTATACTAAGAGCAGGCAGGAACCTAAAGAAAAGCCTGCCCACCTTGATTGATAAAAATAGCTCATTAATTGTCTGGCTGCTGAATCAAAAAGAGCCTATGGTTTATGAAGAAATAAGGCGAAAGGCTCAAGATACACCAACTCTTATTTTAAGAGAATTGGAGACACAGATGCGGGCATTAGATGCCTCGGTTCTTGTGCCCAGCTTTTTAGAAGATAGATTATTAGCCCTGCTTATTTTGGGAGATAAACGCTCAGGAGCAATATATACTACAGAAGACCTGGATGTATTTTCCGTTTTAGCCAGCCAGGCAGCACTGGCAATTGAGAATGCGCAATTTATTCAAGAGGCACAGGTAATGCAGGAGCAGATTGCCCAGGCAGAGAAAATGGCTACAGTAGGCACAATGGCTGATGGCCTTTCCCATCAGATAAATAATCGCCTGCATGCACTTTCCATGATTACCGGCGATACATTAGATACCTTAAAGCTGACCGATGCGGGTAGTTTTCCTAATGAGGCAAAAGAGGTGTTAAAACAAATTGCGCATGCTTTAGAGCGTATTCAGGCTAATGTTATACAAGGAAGAGATGTGGTAAGCGGTCTGCTTAAATATTCTCGCAAGGGAGAAGAGGGTTTATCTGCGGTAACCATGGATGAGATTATTGACGGAGCTTTGGAGATGGTGAAATTCAAAGTAAAGCTTTCTGAAATTGACCTGGTGCGTGATTATCCATCAGATCTTCCTAAGATCAAAGCCAACCTTACCCAGTTACAGGAGGTTTTTTTTAATCTAATTGATAACGCCTACGATGCAATTCAAGAGCGCAAAGATAGTTTGAAAGAGCCGGATTATCGCGGCAGGATTACAATTACCTTGGGTCAGTCAACTGATAGTTCCCTGAAGATTGTTTTCGCTGATAATGGCATGGGCTTAAGAAAAGAGGACCGTCGTAAAGTGTTTACGCCATTCTTTACCACTAAGGTGTCTTCGCGCCGGGGTACTGGCTTAGGGCTGTTTGTTATTCAGCGGATCGTTACTCAGATGCACCAAGGAAAAATTCACTTTGAGTCAGAACAGGGTAAAGGTACGCGTTTTATACTGGAATTACCAATTGCAAAATAGTCTCATTTAGCAAAAGGAGAGGGTAATGGCAAAGTTATTGATTGTTGATGATGAACTGGATGTACAGCAATTTGCGGCAAATTTCTTTCGCAAACGGAAATTTGATGTGGTTACTACTGGTGACGGTCAAAAGGCAGTTGAATTATTGGAGAAGGAAAAGCCTAATCTTATCTTGCTAGACATAAAAATGAACGGGATGGATGGGATAGAAACCTTAAGGCATATCAGAGAAAAGACTAAAGATATCCCGGTGATTATGGTTACCGGAAGGAAGCCAGATGAAGATAATTCATGTCAAAAGTGTGAGGAATTGGGAATCTCGGGCTATATTCATAAGCCACTGGAATTAAGCGAGTTAGAGCGTGTAGTGTTATCATTATTAACCAGATAGTGCCTTAGTAAAAGTCTCAATAATTAATGGATTAATCGAAAGGAAAAAGAAATGGCAATTGATTATAAGAAGGAATTAGAATCAGCGGCCAAGAGCATGATTTTAGTGCATGAGCCTGATACACTGATTCGGATGATTGTCAGGATGACCGTTCAGAAGGTAAAGGTGATTCATGCCGGTATTCTACTGCATGACGAAGAGCAAAGTACTTATATACTGCGCGTTTCTCGGGGGCTCACAGGAATAAAGATTCCCCGGGAATTCGCCCGCATGGATTATAACAATCCATTAATCCGCTTTTTTCGGGAGAGGAAGGATAAGCAAATTCTCGGAGACGGTTTAATTATATACCGAGAGGCAAAAGATATATTAAAAAAAGAGAGTAAGCCAGAGATAAGAGAAATTCTTAATGGTACATTATCCCAGATGGAGATGTTAGGAGCAGTAGTTTGTATCCCGAGTTACTATCGGGATGAGTTGTTAGGAATATTAATTCTCGGGGAAAAGAAAAGCGGACGGGACTTTCACCGCAAGGAATTAGATTTCTTTGTTGCCTTAGCCTCAGATGTAGCAATGGCGATTCGTAATGCTAAGTTATTTAAACAGCTTCAGAATGAGTTAGCCAAAAGACAAGAGTTATTTATAAACACGACGATATCCCTTTCTGCGGCGATTGAGGCTAAGGATCTTTATACCCGAGGTCATACCACGCGAGTGACAAGCTTCTGTTTGGAGATGGGCAAACGGTTAATTGAGAAAGAAGCAGCGAGTTTTGACAACAAATTTTTAGAGCACCTGCATATTGCCGCGCTGCTTCATGATATCGGGAAAATTGGCGTCCCGGAAAACATCCTTAACAAAAAGGGGCTACTAAACGAAGCAGAGTGGCAGAAAATGAAACAACACCCAACAATCGGTTCAAATATATTGCAATCAATAAAGGAATTAGAGTTAGCAATCAAGGGGGTTAAACACCATCATGAGCGATATGATGGTAAGGGCTACCCGGAGGGTCTAGATAACGGCAAGATACCGTTAATTGCAGCAATTATTGCGGTAGCTGATGCTTTTGACGCGATGACCTCAGACCGTCCCTACCGCAACGCAAAGAGCAGAAATGAAGCGATTAAGGAAATTAAGCGGGAATCTGGGAAGCAATTTCATCCCCTCATTGTGTCTGTGTTTCTTGAACTTTGCCAAGAAGGTAAAATTTAAATGC
>JASFIK010000015.1:0-15586 GCA_050122705.1 Candidatus Omnitrophota bacterium
GTATCTAATACGGTGCGTGAATCCACTTTTGAGGCAACCTGGAAAGAAACCCGGGCAGGAAAATTAGCCTTGATTACTCCGGTAATTACATTTACCGAAGGCCGTTGAGTGACTAAGATAAGGTGAATGCCTACGGCGCGGGAGAGTTGTGCCAGTCGGGTTATCGCACCCTCAACCTGATCCTGGGCTACTGCCATCAAGTCCGCCAACTCATCAATAATTACTATAATGTAGGGAATCTTTTCCTTGCTCTGATTATAAGCCTCGATATTCCTTTTGCCCTCTCGAGCAAACAGCTGATAACGCTCCTCCATCTCATTAACTACCCAGGCTAAAGCAACTGCTGCCTTTTTTGCCTCAGTTACTACCGGACATAAAAGATGCGGCAGTTTATTAAAAGGAGCTAATTCTACCATTTTAGGATCAACCATTAAAAGCTTAACCTCATCAGGAGTAGCGCGAAATAAAAGAGAAAGAATCAGAGAATTTACGCATACGGTTTTGCCTGAGCCGGTTGTGCCGGCAATCAATAAATGCGGCATATTACCTAAATCAGCAATCACTGGTCTACCGGTAATATCCTTGCCTAAAGCCAAGGTAAGCTTGGAGGTTGAATTTTGAAATTCAGGTGTATCTAACACCTCCCTAAGATAAACCAAACTGCTCTGTATATTGGGAATTTCAACCCCCACCCTGCCTTTACCAGGAATGGGAGCAACTACCCTTGCTGATTGTGCCTTCATTGCCAAGGCAATATCATCAGATAAAGAAACAATTCGATTCAATTTCACACCCGGAGCAGGTTCAAGTTCATAACGGGTAAGCACCGGACCACACTCAATATCAGTAACCTTAACGCTTATACCAAAATCAGCTAAGGTATCCTCTAATATACGCGCAGAAACAGCTAAGTCCTCCTTAATCTTTCTTTCTGCGAGCGGAGGTGGAGAATCTAATAAATCCAAAGAGGGTAACTGGTATTGTACTGGCTCCTTTGCCTCTTTTACTTCCTTTACTTCTTTAATTAAAGGGGGTTCGGTCTTTTCTTTGCGCGGCTGTGTCCTGGTTGCCGCAGCTTGTTTCTCTGGCTTTGCTATTTGAATTCTTGGACTTGCCTGTTGAATCTTTGGTTCAGGGACCTGGCGTTTGTTTGGAATCGGAGTAACCTCGGTTACGCTTGTCTTTTTCTTAATTACCTGCCTTTTTAATAATTTATCTATAATTCCTCTTGGTATAGAGAGAAGTCTAATCATTAGGCTTTTAAGATTCTCGATAATCTTTCCCAAAAAGCTAGATATCAAAATGTCAAAAACTAACCCCAAAGACAAGAGTATCAGGGTAAGAAAGATTATATAAGCACCTAATTTGCCAAAATAGCTGGTTACCAATTTAGCAAAAACATAACCAAACAAGCCGCCGCCAGAAAACTGCCTGGCTGCACCAACTCCCTGAGCAAACATTGCCAGCAAAGAACTAACCGCTACAATTAAAATGATTAGGCCAAACAAACGGACAAATCTAAAATCTACTTCCTTTTGTCTAAATAGGCGCAATGACCAGAAAAGAACAAATATTGAAACTAACCAACTACTCCAGCCAATACAGAACAACAAAAATCCAGCCAGATACGCACCGAATCCACGGATAAGATTCTCAGGCGGGACATTGGGGTGGGAGGTATAAAAAGGCAAATCATGAGGTGTAAAAGAAACCAGGCTCGCCATAATCAGAATCCCCAGGGCAAAAAGTAGAGTTGCCTTTATTTCGTTGAGCCTTCTTTGTCGCATGTTTTATCCTCTTGATTATGCTTTACCTGTTTCCTGCTCAGGTTAATTCTACCTGCCTGGTCAATTCCGATTACCTTAACCTTAACCTCATCGCCAACTTTTACCTCATCCTCTACATTTTTCACAAAACGGTCTGCTAATTCAGAAACATGGATTAGGCCTTCCTTGCCGGGTATAATCTGGCAAAATGCCCCAAAGGGCATAATCCGCTTAACCTTGCCCGTATAGACCCTACCAATCTCAACATCCTCAGTAATCTCCTTAATCATTGCCAGGGCCTTTTGCGAAGCAGAGGCATCAGTAGAGCCAACCAAGACCCGACCATCATCCTCTATATCAACCGTCACCCCTGTTGAATTAATAATTTTCTTAATGTTCTTTCCTCCTGGACCAATCAAATCGCCGATTTTCTCAGTATCAATCTTCAAGATATCAATGTGTGGGGCAAAATCAGCTATCTCTGAACGCGGATGGTCAATTGCCTTAAGCATCTTATCTAAAACTATAAGCCTTGCTTCCTTTGCCTGGCTAAAGGCCTGACTTAACAAATCAATACTAATCCCATCAATCTTTAGATCTAATTGCACAGCAGCTATTCCCTCTCTGGTACCAGCTACCTTAAAATCCATATCACCAAAATGATCCTCTAAGCCGGCAATATCAGTAAGAATAATCGCCTGGTCTTTTTCCTTGATTAACCCCAGGGCAATACCTCCCACTGCTTGCTTAATAGGAACACCCGCATCCATTAGAGAGAGGGTTGCAGCGCAAACCGTAGCCATACTCGAAGAACCATTAGACTCAAGAATCTCAGAAACTACTCTTACGGTGTAAGGAAATTCCTCCTTAGAGGGAATAACACATGCCAATGCCCTTTCTGCTAATGAGCCGTGACCAATCTCTCGCCTGCCTGGGCCGCGCACTGGCTTTGTCTCTCCCACGCTAAAAGGAGGAAAACTATAATGCAACATAAATGATTTATAGCGTTCTCCCTCGAGTGCCTCAATAAGCTGCTCATCCTCACCTGTACCCAGCGTAGTTACGCACAGGCTTTGGGTTTGACCGCGCGTAAATAAACTTGAGCCATGGGTACGCGGTAGAATCCCCACCTCGCAGGAAATCTCGCGAATCTCTTTCATTTGCCTGCCATCAAGGCGCCTCTTATTTTTAAGAATAAACTCCCTAACATCCCTTCTCTCAATCTCAACCAATGCTGCCTTTATATCTAAGAGAGCAAACCCTTCAGGCCCCAGTTTTTCCTCTAATTCCTGGCAGAGTCCATCAATTGCCCCCTCTCGCTCTTCTTTCTTACTCAAGGAAAATATATCCTTAAGCCTACTACGCGATAAATCACCTACCTGTTTTTCCAAATCAGGATCAATTTTTTTATACTCAACCTGCTTCTTGGGTTTTGCATTCTTTTGAATAAATGCCTCCAGTGCCTTAAAGATATCCTGCAGATTATTCCAGCCGAATTCCACTGCTGATAAAAAGACTTCTTCGCTGACCTCTTTGCATTTTGCCTCAAGCATAACGATTCCGGACTTGGTTGCTGCAACTACTAAGTCTAATCTTGATTTCTCCAATTCAGCATAGGAAGGATTTAGGATGAGTTGATTATCTACATAGCCTACGCGACAGGAACAGACTAATCCGGCAAAGGGAATATCAGAAATACACAAGGCAGTTGATGCACCGATTACTGCCAAGACATCTGGGTCATTCTCTCCGTCGCTGGAGAGGACAATTGCCATTATCTGCACCTCATTAAGCATGCCGTAAGGGAATAATGGCCTGATCGGCCGGTCAATCAACCGGGCGCTCAAGACTTCGCTTTCTGAAGGGCGACCTTCGCGCTTAAAAAACCCACCTGGGATACGACCAGCAGCATAGGTCTTCTCCTGATATTCCACTGTCAAAGGAAAGAAATCCTGCCCCTCTTTAATCTCAGAGGACATGCAAGTTGTAACCAAAACTACTGTCCCTCCGTAATGCACTAATACCGCACCGTTTGCCTGCTTAGCAAGCTTTCCGGTTTCAAGCACTAAATCGTGTTTACCGAATTTGATTTTTAATTTATCATCCATTTTCCTATCACCCTGCTACTTTCTTAAGTTTAATTTACCCAGGATATCCTCGTATTTGCGGCTATCCTTTTTCTTTAAATAATTAAGTAAGCGCCTACGCTTACCAACCATCATTAATAATCCCCTACGAGAATGCAAATCCTTCTTGTGCTGAGCAAAGTGCTGGCTTAAAACATTTATCCGCTCAGTCAAGAGGGCAATTTGCACCTCGGTTGAGCCTGTATCTTTACTATGGGTTTTAAATCCTTCGATTAACTCTTGCTTTTTGTTCTGTTTTGCGCTCATTTTTCCTCCTCAAATGAAGGTATAACTTACGGAGCATTAGCCAACGTAAATTATCTGCCTGAATTTGACCCCTGCCGCTTTGCTTCGCAAAGCGAAGCAGCAGGGGTAAGTTCGTGTATACAATTTACGTTCACTTTTATTCCGTAAATTGTACACTCACTTATTATATCGTCTTATTTAACCTAAGTCAAGGTACGCCTTAGCCTTTAGCCTTTGCATTTCTGATGAATTTTCTGATTTTATATGCATCCTTCTTGCCGGCATATCTCTCTAAAGAGCTTGAGGCATCCACCCATTGGGCAGGAAAAGCCTCCAGCGCCTTCCTGACATTACCTGGATTAAGACCACCGGATAAGAATATAATTTTTTTAAAGCCACTTAAGCCACTTAACAACTGCCAATCAAAACTCTTGCCTGTGCCGCCAAATTTATTGGTTATTGAAGTATCGAATAGGTATGCCCAGACATTGTATTTAGATAAATCCTTAGGTTGGATTTTCCGGCTCACTCTAAAGGCCTTGATAATTTTAAATCCCTTGAACCGGGAGCAGAAATCCCCTGACTCAAAGCCATGAAATTGCAGCATATCTAATCTTAAGTAGTTGGCTAGTCTTCTTATAGTTCCCTCTCTTGCGTTTACAAACACGCCTACCCGCTTTATCGATTTAGGAAGCTGTTTGATTATTGCTCTTGCCTTTATTGGCTTAATATATCTGGGGCTTTTCTTATAGAATACAAAACCCAATGCATCTGCTCCTTGACCAGCTGCAGATAATGCATCTTCTAGATTGGTTATTCCGCAGACTTTAACTTTGACCATAATTTCTTTACCAACCCATGATCTCTTTTACCTTTGCTTTTATGTCACTTGCCTCCATAAACGCCTCACCGATAAGCACCGCATTTATCCCCAATATCTTCAAAAACAAAACATCTTGATAACTCTTAATACCGCTTTCTACCACCACTACCTTATCTTTAGGAATCAAGACAAACAACTTCTCAGTAGTCTTAAGGTTTACCTCGAGGGTGTGCAAGTTGCGGTTATTTATACCGATTAAAGGCACTTTTAGGCGCAACACCTTTTTTAGCTCTTTTTCTGTATGTGCCTCAACTAAACATTCAAGACCCAGACTGCTGGCTAAATCCATCAGCTGTAATAATTTTTCTTTGGACAATAAATCGGCGATTAAGAGTATGGCATCTGCACCGTAAAACCTGGATTCATAGACCTGGTAATCCTGGATGATAAAGTCCTTCCTTAAGATGGGTAGCTTTACCTGGCCTTTTATCTGGTTTATAAAAGCAATATTTCCGGCAAAATAATCTTCATCGGTTAAAACCGAAATAGCTTGCACCCCACACTCCTGATAGATCTTAGCAATCTCTTGAGGATTAAAATCCTCTCGGATGACTCCCCGGGAAGGCGACTGCTTCTTTATCTCAGCAATCAGTGAGATGGTACGTGGTTTATTTATTGCCTTGATAAAAGACTGCGTAGGCGCTAAGGAAGTAAGCCTGGCCTTTAATTCCTCTTCAGGGAGCTGTTGTTTTGCAAGCTCAATTCTCTGTTTCTTTTTTGCGACAATCTCTTTTAAGATATCAGATTGCTTCATTGGTTGGAGAACTCTTTTAATAATTCTAACTTTGCTTTTGCCTGCTTAGAATCTATTGATTCTTCTGCCAGGGCAATGCCGTCTTTAATCGAGGCTGCCTGATTAGCAACATATATGGCAGCAGCTGCATTCAACACTACTATATCACGCACTGGCCCTGATTTTCCATTTAATACATCCCATAATATCCTGGCATTATCAACTGCGCTGCCGCCGCTTAAATCGCTAAGCCTGGCTGGTTTAATCCCAAAATCTTGGTAGCTTATTTGGTATTCCTCAACCTTACTCCTGCGCACTTCCCAGACTGAAGTTTGAGTCATTGTGCTTATCTCATCCATCTTATCCTGACCATGCACAACCAATGCATGCTCTATGCCTAAATTTGCCAAGGCATAAGCTAAAATATGCGCCCACTGGCTATCATAGACTCCTAATAATTGATGAGTAGCTCCCGCAGGATTACTCAAAGGACCTAAGAAATTAAAAATGGTTCTTGCCCCTATTTCCTTTCTTGCTGGCATGGCATATTTCATTGCCGGATGAAATCTCTGGGCAAATAAAAAAGCAATGCCGATATCATCCAGGCATTGCTCGACCCTCTCTTTGGTAATATTAATATTTATACCCGCTGCCTCGAGAATATCTGCACTTCCTGACTTGCTAGATACAGAACGGTTGCCGTGCTTTGCTACTGCTATCCCGGCTCCTGCGGCAACAAAAGCTACTGCTGTGGAAATATTAAAAGTATGTTTTTTATCGCCACCCGTACCACAGGTATCAAGAATAACCTTGTGTTTGGTTTCAACCCGCGTAGCATGGTGGCGCATAACCTTGACTGCAGCAGCCAATTCCTCAGCAGTCTCACCCTGCTGATTAAGTGCGGTTAAAAAGGAGACTATCTGGGGCGTATCAACCTTACCAGTCATAATCTCTTGCATCACTGCTTCCATCTGAGATACTGATAGGTTCTTATGCTCGGATAATATCTGGGTTGCCTCTTTAATCATAGCTTTAGGAAATTCCTTAGAATATCTTTGCCTACTCGGGTGAGTATTGATTCAGGATGAAACTGTACACCCCATACCGGAAGTTTCTTGTGCTTAAGCCCCATTATCAGCTTATCCCTTGTCCAGGCAACCACCTGTAATACCGACGGCAAATTTCGATTGCTGACAATCAAAGAATGATAGCGCGTAGCCTCAAAGGGATTGGGGATATTAATAAAAATGCCTTTGCGGTTATGATAAATCATTGAAGTCTTGCCATGCATTAACCTGTCTGCCTGAACAATCTTACCTCCCCAAACTGACCCTAAACACTGATGCCCCAGGCAGACACCCAGGATAGGCACCTTGCTTCCTAGCTTGCTGATAACCGAACACGATATTCCCGCATCTTCTGGCCGACCTGGTCCAGGAGAAATAATTATTCTATCCGGTTTTAATTTCGCAATTTGTGCAAGGTTAATCTTATCGTTACGATATACCTTAAGCTGCTCACCCAGCTCGCCTAAATATTGTACCAGATTGTAGGTAAACGAATCGTAATTATCAATGACTAATATCATATTTTTGCTCCGCACTGAGCTTTGCGTCATGCGCTTTGCGTACGAGGCATAACGCACAGCACGCAACGTATAGCGCTATTCTTTCTCCCTCCAGAGATTTACTCCCAATTTTCTTAATTTCTCATCCAGGTTCTCATACCCGCGCTCTAAATGGTAGATGCGCGAAACTGAGGTCGTACCTCCAGCTGCCAGACCCGCTAAAACCAAACATGCTGAAGCCCGCAAATCAGAAGCCATTACCTTTGCCCCGCACAATTGTCTTACTCCCTCGATAATTGCATGCGGCCCTTGCCGCTGAATATGTGCTCCCATACGGTTAAGTTCAGCAATATGCATAAACCTATCTGGATACACCTTTTCAGTAATTATGCTCACCCCCTTAACCAGGCTCATCAGAGACATCATCTGTGCCTGCATATCAGTAGGAAATCCAGGATAAGACAAGGTAGTAATGTTAGCAGGCCTGAGGTGCTTAGTTGGTCTTATTTTGATCGTCCCGTCTTGTTTTTTAATATCTGCGCCTATCTGTTGTAATTTATCAATCACTGCTCCCAGGTGCTGCCAAACAACATTGGTAAGCTTGATCTCCCCTTGAGTAATCAATGCAGCAATCATAAATGTTCCGGCCTCAATGCGGTCAGGAATAACCTTATACTCTGTTCCGTGTAAACGCTTAACCCCGTGTATCTCAATCAATGGCGTACCATGACCATTAATCTTCGCTCCCATGGAAATCAAAAATTTAGCTAAGTCAACTACCTCTGGCTCACAAGCAGCTGCTTCGATTTTGGTTATCCCAGATGCCCTAACCGCAGCCATCATTACATTGGCAGTGGCTAAAACAGAAGAGCCAAACGCGCCTCCTAAATACATATGGGCTCCGGAAAGCCGATGAGTCTTGGCTACTACATAACCCCGGTCAATATCTATATCTGCTCCCAATGCCCTCATTCCCTTTAGATGCAGATCTACTGGCCTTAATCCAATAACGCAGCCGCCGGGCAAGGAAACCTTGGCTTTCTTGAATTTGGCTAAAAGTGGTCCTAAAACACAGAAAGAAGCGCGCATAGTGGAAACAAATCTATAGTCAGCTACGGCATTAACCCGAAGGGATGATTTTACGAGAACTTCACCATTCTTAAAATCTACACTCTTTCCTAATGAGCGCAATATTCTAATCATCGTATATGTATCACGCAGGCTGGGTGCGCCCTTAATACAACAAGGCTCATCAGTTAACAGGGTGGCTGCGAGTATTGGCAGAAGGGCATTTTTTGAACCAGAAATAGAAACCTCGCCCTTAATTCTCTTACCACCTTCAATAATTAATTTATCCATATCTTGATCTTGCTACAATCACTCTCTCAATATTATGATAGTCACTGACCACCTGAACTATCTGGAAATTTTTATTAGAACAAAATAGGTCTTTTATTTCCGCGCACTGATTATGTCCCATCTCCAAGATCAAAAAGCTCCCTCTTTTTAAATATGCCGGTACCTGAACAATTATTCGACGGTAAAAATCCAAACCATCTAGCCCCCCGTCAAAAGCAATGCGCGGCTCATAACCTAATTCAGGCTCAAGGCTACCAATCTCAGCAGTCGGGATATATGGAGGGTTTGCTACGCATATTCCAAATTTCATATCACCTTTGGGTAAAGACTCACATAAATTACTCCTCACAAAGTTTATTTTATCATCAAGATTATGAAGGCGCGCATTCTCTTTTGCTAAATTTAGCGCAGCTTGGGAAATATCGGTTGCGGTTATCTTAAAATTGGGCAGTAATTTGGCTAAGGAAATAGCAATACACCCGGAACCAGTGCCTAATTCTAAAATGCGATAAGCAATAGGCGGCCTGCGATTGGTATAATCTATAACTGTTTCAACGAGAATCTCCGTCTCTGGCCGCGGGATAAAAACATCGGGAGTCAATCTAAATTGCTCACCCATAAATTCAGTCTTACCTAATATATATTGAATCGGTTCAAATCTCAGTCGCCTTCTAAAGGCATCGAGCAGAAAACCAGCTTCTTTGGGATTAAGCCTGCGTTCCCGCTCAAGATACAACTGATCAAGAGAACAATTTAATATTTGAGTAAATAACAATTGGCTTTCATTCATTCTGTTTAATCAATACATCAGAGATTTGTTCTAAATCGCCTTCCAGGATTGCCTCTAATTTGTGGAGGGTTAAATTAATCCGGTGATCAGTCACCCGGTGACCAGGAAAGTTATAAGTACGGATCTTCTCACTACGATCTCCCGTACCAACCTGGGATTTGCGATCTTGCGATGCCTTCTTAACTGCCTCCTGCTGCATACTATCCATAAGCCTGGCCCTTAATACCCTTAATGCCTTATTTTTATTTTTCAGCTGTGAACGCTCATCCTGACAGGTAACTACCATTCCACTAGGTAAGTGCGTTATCCTTACTGCTGAATCAGTAGTATTTACACTTTGACCACCGTGGCCTGAAGAACGAAACACATCAATCCTTATATCCTTGGAATTAACCTCTAATTCTGCACTCTCAGGCTCTAATAATACGGCAACCGTAGCAGCTGAGGTATGGATTCGCCCTTGTGTCTCGGTTGCCGGAACCCGCTGTACACGATGTACGCCGCTCTCCCATTTAAGCCGCTGATACGCCTGTTTTCCCCGTACGCTGAAGATAATCTCCTTAAATCCTCCTAACTCTGTAGGATGGGAAGAAAGCGGCTCAACTGTCCAACCAAGTCTCTGTGCATACTTAAGGTACATCCGATATAAATCCGCAGCCCACAGGCTTGCCTCTTGACCCCCGGTTCCCGCACGAATCTCAACAATCGCATTCTTGTTCATATCGCCTTTCTGCTCATTAATCTTTTCTCTAATTTTATCAAGGCAGGTCTGGCTTTTTGCTTTCAAATCGTTTATCTCATTTTCTACCAAAGAAAGGAATTCCTCATCGTGCTTTTCTCCCAGGGCTTTTTGGAGCTTTACAATTTCATCCTGCCATTGTTTAAACTGACGGTACAAAAATACCGCATCAGAAATCCTGGCTATCTCCCGGGCATATTGATTATATTCAGTCTTATGGGAAATAACCTCAGGAAGGGTCAATAGTTTCTCTAATTCCTTATAACGCTGCTCTAACTTTTCTAACTGCTTAAGCATAATCGTCTCTTATTCAGGATGGTTTGTTTGAACTCTTGCCATATTTTTTCATAAATTTCTCTACCCTTCCTGCAGAATCAACAAACTTCTGCTTGCCGGTAAAAAAGGGATGACAACTGGAACAAATCTCAACCCGGATACTCGGCTTGGTTGAGCGCGTATGGATGGTGTTGCCACAAGCGCAGACAATCGTACAATCCTGATATTTGGGATGTATTTTATCCTTCATAATCTTGCCTCCGATTATTGGTTCATGCTGTTCAAAAATTCCTCATTGTTTTTGGTCTGGGATAACTTATCAATCAGCAATTCCATTGCCTCAACATTGTTTAACTCATTTAGCACCTTTCTTAATATCCAGACCTTCTGTAACTGCGCCTGATGGACGAGCAACTCCTCATGGCGGGTATTAGATTTTTTAATATCAATTGCTGGATAAATCCTCCTTTGAAATAAATTCCTGTCCAATTGCAATTCCATATTACCGGTACCCTTAAATTCCTCAAAAATAACATCATCCATTCGGCTTCCGGTATCTACTAGAGCAGTGGCAATAATGGTTAAGCTGCCTCCTTCTTCGATTGCGCGCGCTGCTCCAAAAAATCGCTTTGGTTTCTGTAGGGCATTAGAATCTATCCCTCCGGAGAGAACCTTGCCGCTGTGCGGAATAACCGCATTATAGGCGCGCGCTAAGCGGGTAATACTATCTAAAAGAATGACCACGTCCTTTTTGTGCTCAACTAATCTCTTGGCCTTCTCTAAAACAATCTCAGCTACCTGAACATGTCTATCGGGTGGCTCATCAAAGGTTGAGGAAATAACCTCTCCCTTAACATGGCGCTCCATATCAGTGACCTCCTCCGGCCGCTCATCAATCAAAAGAACAATCAGGATAACATCGGGTTGATTCTGAACTATAGCATTGCCGATCTTCTGGAGCAAGACTGTTTTTCCGCTATAGGGAGGAGCAACAATCAAACTGCGCTGTCCGCAGCCAATGGGAGTAAGCAAATCCATAATCCGGGAAGATATCTCATTGGGTTTTGTTTCCAGTATAAAACGCCTTTGCGGATAAACCGGGGTAAGGTTATCAAATAAAATCTTCTCCTTTGCCTCTTCTGGATGTTCAAAATTTACCGCTTCAATCTTAAGCAGGGCAAAATACTTTTCACCCTCTTTAGGCGGCCTGATCTGTCCGCTGACTGTATCGCCGGTTTTTAAATCGAACTTCCTGATCTGGGAGGGAGAGATATAAACATCATCAGGACAAGGCAGATAATTATAATTGGGCGACCTTAAAAAGCCAAAGCCTTCTGGCAGAATCTCTAATATCCCCTCCCCAAACATCAAGCCTTCCTTTTCTGCCTGGGCTTGGAGAATCTTGAATATAAGATCCTGTTTTCTTAATCCGCTAATGCCGTTAATCTCCAGCTGCCTGGCTAATTTATTGAGTTGGTCAATCTTCATATCCTTTAAATTGCCGATGTCTAATTTCTCGATCTTTGCCTCTACCTTCTCTGCCTTTTCTGGCTTTTCTGTTTTCTCTGCCTTTTCTACCTTCTCGTTTTGCTCTATTTTCTTCTCTACCTTTTCCATCTTCTCCCCTCCCGGTTAACAATAACCTTATCCCAAATCTCCTTTACCTGTTTTTGTGTCTTGCTTCTTTGGCCGCTGTTATCAATCACAAAGTCAGCAAATCTAACCTTCTTAGCTTCTGATAACTGAGCACTTATTCTTCTTTCTATTACTGCATCGGTTAAGCCTTTCTTTTTTAATCTTTGGAACTGAATATTGCGCGTTGACTTAACCACAATTAATTTATCAATCCAGGGCAGTAGATTCTTTACCCCGATGTATCTGCCATGAACACAACGCCAAGCATGCTTTGATGATAAGCCTGATTCAATCAATAAGGCGGCATCAACAACTATGATTTGATGCGCAGGAAATTCTTTTATCCTGTTTTTAATTATCTTAAGAATCTTGGGGTGCATAATCTTATTTAATCTATTTAATTTTTTCTGATTTGAAAAAACTATTTCTCCTAATCTCTTACGGCTTATATAAACACCCGCTAAAACCTGCTTACCAAAACTGGCAAGAATCTTCCTATATACCGGGCTATAAGGTTTAATTATTGCGTGGGCAATCTGGTCTGCATCGATTATCCGTGCTCCGAGGCGCTTAAACATCTTAGCAACCGTACTTTTCCCCGCTCCGAAATTACCGGTAATCCCGATCACCATTATTTCTTAGCTAACTTCTGATAGAGCTTAATATATTGCTTTGCCGATTCATCCCAGGAAAAATTAGAGCGCATACCCTGCTTAATCTTCTCCTGCCATTTTCTTTTATCCTGATAAAGGGAAATAGATTTTTTTGCGGTATCCACCAAGCCAGACGTGGTATAGTCATCAAAGACAAATCCATTAGTCTCGTTGATGGTATCTGCTAAGCCCCCGGTTTTATAGACTAAAGGGAGAGTGCCGTATTTTAAGCTAATCATCTGACCCAATCCACAAGGCTCATACTTAGATGGCATCAGAAAAATATCTGAGCCGGCATATATCTTATGTGCCAGAGAATTATCAAACTTAAGATACAGGCGCAATACCTTAGGAAATTCTTTACTCTTGGACTCTAAAAGTTTATGATATTTTATATCCCCAGTTCCTAATATAACCAATTGCAGTTTAAGTTTGCAGATTTGATCAATTGCTCCTGCCAAAATATCCAATCCCTTCTGCTCGGCGAGGCGTGAAACCATACCCAACAAAGGAACTTTCTCGGTTACCGGTAAATTAGCATATCTTTGCAGATCTTGCTTATTTTTATACTTATCCTTTAGATTCTTGATATCAAATCTCTGGGCAATAAATTCATCAGTCGCAGGATTCCAAATAGAATAATCCAATCCATTTAATATTCCGAACAGGCAATCACGCCGCCTGCTGAGTACTCCCTCTAATCCACAGCCAAAATCCTTACTCTGGATTTCCTTTGCATAAGTTTTACTCACTGTGTTTATACAATCGGAGAAGACAATGCCACCCTTTAGGGTATTACCTTTACCGTAGAACTCGAGCTGCTCCATATTAAAGAAAGACCAATCCAGGCCTAATTTAGGAAATTCCTCCCGAGTGAATGTGCCCTGATATGCCAGGTTATGGATGGTAATCAGGGTTTTACAATTCTTAAAAAATGGGTCTTGGGAAAGTTTCGTCTTAAGAAATATAGGAATATAGGATGCCTGCCAATCATGTGCATGGATTATATCAGGAGAAAAATTAATCTGCTTTAAGAACTCCAGGCTCTTTTCACAGAAAAAAGAAAATCTTTCTAAATTGTCAGGATAATCTCCTTGTTGGGTACCGTATAAGCCTTCCCGGTTAAAGTATTTATCGTTCTGGATAAAATATACCTTAATCCCCTGTCCTACGGTTGATGATAAAATTCCTGGATGAACTACTTTTGCATCAATCTTTGAAAGCGCAGCCTTTTTATAGAATGGCATTAGGATAATTACTTCTTGCTTAAGTCTTTCCAGCGCTAAAGGCAGGGCCCCGGCTACATCAGCCAAACCCCCGGTCTTAGCAAATGGCACAACCTCAGACGAACAGATTGCTATCTTCATTCAACCTCCTCCATCTCTAACCAGTTTTTCCCTTTTTTAATAACCACCTTTATGGGGACCTTAAAACTTACGCATTTCTCCATCTTCTGACGCACTAATTTAATCAACGCATCTTGCTCTGAATCAGGCACTTCAAAAACAAGTTCATCGTGAATCTGTAAAATAAGTCTTGACTTAAGTGCTGAATTTTTTATATCGCGATGAATCTCAATCATTGCCTGCTTTATAAGGTCAGCGGCTGAGCCCTGGATAGGGGTATTTATTGCTTGTCTTTCGGCAAATTGACGGATGCCTGAATTCTTATGATTAATCTCTGGTATATATCTCCGCCTACCTAATATTGTACTCACATAGCCATCTTTCCTGGCTTTGTCTATTTGCTCCTGGATATAATCAGCCACTTTAGGGTACCTTACAAAATAGGCTTCAATGAAATTGCTCGCCTCATCTTGAGAAATACCTAAGTCCCGACTCAAGCCATAACTACTTAAGCCATAAATAATCCCGAAATTAATTCTCTTTGCCATCTCGCGCATCTGGTTATTAACATCCTCCTGGCTTAATCCATAGATTAAACATGCAGTAGCAACATGGATATCTTGGTTATGTGCGAAGGCTTTGATAAGTTGCGGGTCGCAAGATAAATGCGCTAAGATCCTTAATTCAATCTGAGAATAATCAAATGAGATAAGACAGGTATCGGCTCCGCGGGCAACTATCGCCTTTCTAATCTGGCGGCCAATCTCTGTTCTTATGGGAAGATTCTGCAGATTAGGATGGGAAGAACTCAGCCTTCCTGTCTGTGTACCAGTCTGATTGAATAAGGCGTGTACCCTATCGGTGCGGGGATTAACTAACTGGGGAATCGCATCAATATAAGTAGTCTTTATCTTGTTCAGTTTACGGTACTCCAGTAAAATCTTAGGCAGGGGGTGTTGTTTAGCCAAATTGTTTAAGACTTCTTCATCTGTGGATGGTCCGCTTTTAGTTTTTTTGATTACTGGCAACTTCAATCTTTCAAATAAAATGCCTCTTAGTTGCTTTGGGGAATTAATATTAAACTGCCCTCTTGATAATTGATAAATTTCCTCTACTAATCCAATCAGCTCTTGCTCCACCTTCAAGGAGAGGGACTTAAACAGGCCTAAATTAAAAGCCACTCCAGCCGATTGCATATCAGCAAGCACATCCACTAAGGGCATCTCTAAACTAAAGAAAAGTTTATCCAAGCCCTTTTCGGATAGTTGTGTCTCTAGGATAGTCTTTAATCTGGATATCAGATGACAGGCAGAATCCAATTTCATATTCTGCTGATCAAATGTTTCTTTGAAATAATCCCAGGCTAAATCTGATAAATCATACCCTGAGCGAGAAGGATTTAAAAGATACGCAGCAATCATGGTATCAAAATATAAACCCGCTAATTTCACCTTTCGGTTTTCACTT